>DATMVH010000396.1:0-7063 GCA_035563395.1 Solirubrobacteraceae bacterium | reverse complement strand
CACGCCGCCTGACCGCCGCTGCGCCGGCCGGGGCCGGCGCGCGGCGGGTGGCGCGGCCGGGTCAGATGACGACGATGTCGGCCTCGACCACGCCGATGCGCACGTTCGTGAGGTAGTCGAAGTGCTCGAAGCGCCCGCGGTACGTGCCCGGCGTCGTGGGGGTGAGCAGGACGTCGTAGCGCTCGGCGCCGCCCATCGTCCACTCCTGCGCGCTGAACGGCCGCGGTATCCGGCGCCCGTCCGAGCCCACGAACAGCCCGGTCAGCCCGCCGAACGACACGCGCGCGGGGGCGTAGCCGGCGTTGAGCGTCCGCACGAGGATGGTCTGGCCGACCTTGGCGCGCACGCTCGACCGCGAGGACCTCCGCGCGCTCGCGCCGAACGCGCCGTTGATGTGGAAGTACTTGGGCCGGTAGAGGTTCAGCCGCTCGTTCTTGCCGTCCAGGCCGGCCGCGTGGTTGAGCTCGTGCTTCGACGGGTCCCAGCCGCTGCTCGGCCAGAAGGCCTCCACGTCGTACCGATACGTCCCGGGGAACAGGTGCCCGGGCCCCTCGGGCGGATCGACGATCAGGCCGCCCCACATTCCCATCTCGAAGTGCACGACGGTGTTGACGTGGCAGTGATAGAAGTACGTGCCGGCCTGCGCGGGGCGCCACTGGTAGGTGTACTCACCGGTCACCTCGAACGACGTGTGACCGACGCCGTCGTCGTGCGGTCCCGGCTCGATGCCGTGGTGGTGGATGGTGTGTGCGTGCTTGGACGGCTTGACGATGGTGTGTGCCACCTGCCCCTGCCGCAGCCGGATGGTCGGAGCGGGGAACGTCTTGCGGCCGTCCTTGTCCTTGAACGACCAGAAGTCGACCCTCCTGCCGTCGGACATCTCGATCTTGTCGCTGAAGAACTCGCGCTGGAACACGACATCCGGTCGCACCTTGTTCGGCGTCGCCGGTGAGCCGTGGTGCGGCATGTCGGAGAAGGCGAGCGGCGCTTCCGGCTCATGGAAGAACTGATCGGTGGTGAGCGACACGCCGCGGGTGGCGGCGTGCCCGGAATGGGCGTCCATGATTCACACCTCGAAGACGAGATCGGTGAGCATGCCGTTCGGATAGAGACCGCCGCCGAGCGTCTGCGTGAGCTCGTGGTGGTCGTGCACCGGGTATTCGAGGTCCGTCGCACCCGGACCCGGCGCGTTGACGGGGAAGCCGTCGGACGGCACGGTGAACGCCATCGTCACCTCGACGACCTCCTGCGGGAGCAGCAGGAACGTGTCCTTCGCGCATCCGATCGTCTCCTGCTGCGCGAGCGTGCGCCGGGCGACGACGGGATGCTCGCCGTGGAAGTGGATCGACTTGGCGAACGTGCTCGCGTTGACCATGCGGATCCGGACAGGCGTCCCGAACGGGTGCCGCGGCGACGTGTCGCGCGCCTCGCAGGCGAAGCTGCCGAAGCGCCCGTTGATCGTGAACACGTCGGGCACGAGCGTCGCGAGGTTGACCGACTCCCCGCGGCGGACGCGGTCCGCGAGCTTCGAGTCGAAGGCGTTGAAGAGCCACAGGTAGTCGCGGATCGTCTCGGTCGGCGTGCGAACGATCATGGCGCCGTGGAGACCGAGGATGCGATTCCACGGGGCGAGGATCGAGTCGTAGTACAGATACGCCCCGGCCCCAGGAGCGTCGAAGGTGACGGTCTTGGTCTCTCCTGGGGCGATCGGCCCCGTGTCCACCACTCCATCGATCTTGAGGTTGTGCGGCTTGGACAGCGTGTTGGTCACGTTGAACGTCACCCTGTCGCCCGTGACGGCGTTGATCACCGACCGCGGAATGGGATCCGGTGGATCGTCCGGCCCGAGGGAGAACCCCTGGAGGTACAGCTTGCGGCCGTCGACCAGGTCACGAAATCCTTCGGTCACATAGAGGTCCACCACCACGTCGTCCGCGACCGACCGCGGCGCCCATGCGAGGAGGCCCGACGCGGAGATGACCGAGATGGCGCCCGCCTTCACCATGAGATCCCGCCGTGTGAGCGTCATGCGGGGGGAGTGTAACCCCGGTCCTAAGACCGTCCCAGGACCGGACCGAAAAATCGCAGAACGTTCAACGAAGATTCACCTGCGTCCGCCGTTTGTCGTCCGTTTTCGACGTCGCCCCCCTCCTTAAGTCAAGGTCGTCCGGCGGCGAGCCGGACCGTGTCGCCGTGCCCCTCGAGCGGAAGCGGGTCCGTGATCTCGCCGACGAAGCGCCCGTCCTCGGTGTCGCGGAAGCCGAGGACGTGCCAGCGCCCCGACCCGTCGCGGACGAAGCTCGCCGCGTAGAGGCTCGGGTGGTCGAGCGGCTCGGCGCGCTCGAGGTCCCACGGGCCGAGGAGCGACTCGCCGGGAACGACCCACAGCCCGCCCTGCGTCCAGCGCGCCCGCCGGGCCGCGTCCATGCGGTTCGGCCAGCACGCGAACATGAGGACGGGCCGGCCGTCGACCACGGCGACCCGGGGGACCTCCATGTGGCCGAAGCCGGCCGGGCGGGTGAGCGGCGGCTGGAGCCGCCACGTCACGAGGTCGGGACTGCGCGCGTGGCCGATGACGCCCCGCCCCGCCGGGTCGCCGTCCGGCGCGCGCGCCGTGATGAGCATGTGCCAGCCGTCGCCGCCCGGATCGGCGACGACGTACGGGTCGCGCCACGCCTCCTCCGTCCACGCGCGGGGATCGAGCCGCTCGTACCAGCGGCCGTCCGCCGCCAGCAGCGGCGACGGCCCGCTGCGCCTCCAGGTGACGAGATCGCCGGACTCGGCCATCCCGATGCGTTGGACGCGGCCGCCGTCGCTGCGGCTCCTTCCCGTGTAGAAGAGCCGCCAGACGCCGTCCGCGCCGCGCGCCACCGATCCCGTCCAGACCGCCAGGTCGTCCCACGCCGGCTCGTCCGCGTGGACGAGGGCGTCGGGCTGTAGCGTCCAGCGGCGCAGGTCGGTGGACGTCGCATGCCCGATCGACGCGCGGTCGTGCCGCCGGTCGGGGTCGAGCAGCGCGCGCGACGCGCGCAGGAAGAAGAGGTGGTGCTCGCCGCCGTCGGAGGCAAGCCAGCTGTCCCACACCCAGTGGTCGGGCAGGCGGAGCACCGTCAGCCCTTCACTCCCGTCGCCGCGATCCTGGTCGCGGACGAGCGCTGGAACGCGAGGAAGAACACCGGCACGGGGATGGTGACGAGCGTCGAGTACGCCATGATCTCGCCCCACGCGGGGGCGAGCTGCTGGAAATACTGCACCCCGATCATCGCGGGCCCCGTGCACTCCTCGTGCCCGACCATCGACGGCCACAGGGACGTGGCGATCACCAGCGCGACGATGATCTTGCGCCTGCGCCACTGCATTCTCGACAACGCGAACCCGGCCATCCTGTTCACCAGCAGGCCGAGCACGACGATCGCGGCGGTCACGCGCATGGAGTTCAGGAGGAACCGCGCCGCCGGGACGCGATCGAACACGCCCTCGTACCAGGTGGCGTAGAGCATCCCGTCGACGCGGCGCTGGACGAGGGCGCGGATCGCCTCGCGCTCGTGCTCCGCGTCGCCGCTCGTGTCGAGCAGCAGCATCAGCATGCCCGTGCGCCACGCGCGTCCTGCGCGCCCTGGATCATCCGCCCCGCGAAGAGGCGTCGTCGCGATGGCGTCGCTCATGAACCCGATCGTGTGCGTTCTCCGGCGTGCGCAGCGCCCTGGCGGTCCGCGTCGGCGGCGCAGCCGAGGTCGTGCGCCGCCCTGTAGGACGCGGCGCCGGGTCGCAGCGGCGACGCGGGCGCCGGTGACGTCGTTCAGGACGACGGAGACGGTCGACGGCGAGACGCCGGCGTGCTCGGCGGCATCTCGGATGGATGGTCGGGCGTGACATGCCAAACCGTTCGCCCGTCTTGGCACCGTGGCGCGCGGCGCGGGATCGTGTCAAGCGGGTCGTCCCGCCGGCGACCTCAGCCGTGCCCGTCGGGCCGGACCTCCGTTTGGAGTACGTCGAACGACCACAGCTCGGACGCGGTGCCGACCGGGCCTTCCGCGCGGTGCTGGGCGTGGCCCGTGGCGAAGTCGGCGCTTCGGACCCAGGCGTGGAAGTCCTCCTCGGATCGCCACTGTGTGACGACGAGGCACAACTCCCGGTCGTCGTTGGGCCGCAGCAGCTGGAACCGCTCGAACCCCTCGGCGGCCGAGACGCGCCCCGCGCGAGCGGCGAAGCGCCGCTCGAACTCGGCGAACCGGTCGCGGGGCACGGTGATGGCGTTGATCTTGACGATGCTCACCCCGGGCATGGTGCCCGCTCCGCCGCGGTCGCCGTCGCCGCCTTCCAGGCACAACTCGCGCTGGGACGCTCGCTCGGGCGCTTCGCCCGGGGCGGCATGCACGACGTCCATGAACGCCGCGTCGCGCAGCCGCGCCGAGGGGAGCGTGATGACGCCGCTCGCCGGCGCGCTCTGTTTCCTGAGCCTCGCGGTCGCGGTCGCGGTCGCGGTCGCGGTCGCGGTCGTCGCCCGAGCGCGGGCTCGTCGGGGTGCGGCAGGCAGGAGCCGGTCGAACTCGTCGCGGATGCGCCCGTAGCACTCGCACGACGCGACTTCGAGCCCCGCGCGGTCGAGGATCGTGATGTGGCCTCGCGTGTAGGTGATGGCGCCGCGATCCTGCAGGGCTCGGGCCGCCGCGTTGACGGCGTGACGGCCGGTGCCGAGCATCAGGCCGAGGAACTCCTGCGTGAGCTCGAACCGGTCGCCGTCGACTCGATCGTGGGTCATCAGCAGCCAGCGGGCGCAGCGCTCCAGGATGGTGTGCAGGCGGTTGCACGCGGCGTTCTGGGCGATCTGCGTCATCAGCGCCTGCGTGTAGCGCATGAGGACCGCCTGGAACGGACCGCCGGCGTCGCTGACGTCGAGGAACTCGGCGGCGCCCACCACGATGCCGTCGCCGGCGATCTGCACGATCGCGCGGTGCGAGCTGGTCAGCGTCGCCTGCAGGAACACGGGCAGCCCCACGAACCCCTCGTTGCCGATCGTGGCCACCTCCACCGCGCGGCCGTCAGGCGCGACGCTGAGCAGCGAGCACACGCCGACGCGGGGAAAGACCACGCGTTCGATCCGCGCGTGCTGCTCGAACAGCGTCTGCTGAGCGTGAGCTCCTCGCTGGTGGCGATCTCCGCGAGCCGTTCGCGCAGGTCGCCGGCGCTGCGGACAGCAGCCGGTTGCGCCGCATCGCTTCCACCGAGACCGGCACCGGCGACGCCTCCCATGGCGGTCGTCGGGTCCGCGCGCCGCGTCAGCCCGGCGACGTCAAGGCCGCGGCGGCGAGCGGGTGCGCTCGCACGGTGAAGAGGTCCGCGGCGCCGGGCACCGTCACGAGCGCGATCAGCGCCGCGCCCAGCTGCTGGGGAGCCAGGACGAAGTCGTAGCAGCCCGTCGCCATCGCGGCGAGGGGCATGGCGTCGGCCATCGCCGTGTGCGGCGCTTGGATCAGCCCGCGGCCGCCTGCGTGCTTGATCCGACAGAGGCCCGGGCGCCGTCGCGCAGACGTCCGCTCAAGATCACCGCGAGCGTGGCGGACCCGTAGACCCGCGCCGCCCCCCCCAACGGAGGATCGGCGGTGCAGGCGCCGTCGACGACGGAGAACGTCCGGTCGGTTCGGATCGTCGTCTCCGCACCCGCCGGTGGCCACGTACACCGCACTCGCCCGAACCGCCTCGCCGTGATGCGCCTCGTGCACCGGCAGCCGAGCAGAGCGGCCGACGAGCCTCGCGAGGGTCGAACCGGCCGTTCTCATCTGGTGCTGCACGTAGACCACAGCGGCCGGGAAGTCCTCCGGAAGCGTGTCGAGCAGCCCGCGCGCGATCGGTAGCGCGCCCTGCGACCCGACCACGACCACCAGCTCGATCGCGCCGCTATGTCGCCCACCCGACATATAGGCGGCATACGCCCCTCCACAGCGTGGTTGAGCGGGCCGTGTCGAGCCATCGGCGCCGCGGGCGCTGCACCGCCGGATCCGTCCGGGGGCGTTGCCGTGCGCGAGCCCGGCGCTGTACGCCCCGCGCCTCTGGTGCGTGCGCGCTGACGCCGACGCGCGCTCCACGAGCGTCGGATCGTCAGACGGCGCTGAGGCGAGCTACCCAGCGGCGAGGCGCCGACGCGAGAGCCGGAGAGGGGACTCGAACCCCTGACCCACGCTTTACAAGAGCGTTGCTCTACCAGCTGAGCTACTCCGGCCCGCCGGGGCGAGTCTAGACCGCCGCGGCCGCCCGGCAGGCGTCACTCGTGCGCGCGCGGATCGGCCCGGCCGGCGCGGATCTCCTCGCGCCACCAGGCCACGGTGTCGGCGAGCGTCCGGGTGAGCGGCGTCGCCGGCGCCCACCCCGTCGCGGCCGCGAGCCGGGCGTAGGTCCCCCGCACCTCCATCACCTCGTGCGTGCGGACGAGCCGCTCGTCCACCACGTGGTCGATCGCCGCGCCCGCCGCCTCGCCGAGCGCGGCGACGAGCTCCCGGGCGGACGCGGAGCGCCCGGAGCAGACGTTGAAGACGCCCGGCTCGCCCGCGGCGGCGAGCCGGCGGTAGGCGTCCACCACGTCGCGCACGTCGGTGTAGTCGCGCCGGGCGTCCGGGTTGCCGGTCACCACGCGGATCGGGTCGTCGCCCGCCTCGAGCCCGGCGGCGACCTGCTTCGCGAACGAGGCCAGCGCGAACAGCGGCGGCTGGCCGGGGCCGGCGTGGTTGAACGCGCGCGGGCGCACGATCCGCAGGCCGCGGGCGTCGGCGTAGAAGCCGGCGAGCAGGTCCGTCGCCGCCTTCGAGACCGCGTAGGGGTTCTGCGGCCGCAGCGCGGCGGTCTCGTCGACGGGCAGGGACGCCGGCGGGCCGTAGACCTCGCCCGAGGAGACGGCGACCACGACGGCGTCCGGCGCCGCGGCGCGGACGCCCTCCAGCACGGCGACGGCCATGGCCTGGTTGTCGTGGAGCGTCGCGGCCGGATCGCGCCACGACCGGCCGACGTGCGCGAGCGCCGCGAGGTGGTAGACGACCTGGGGGCGGGCGTCGCGGATCGCGGCGCGCGC
>DATMVH010000395.1:0-2220 GCA_035563395.1 Solirubrobacteraceae bacterium | reverse complement strand
GCGGTCGTGATCGCGCTGTCCGGCGGCCCGACGGTGGAGGACGCCGCCGCCTTCGCCGCGCAGCCGCCGGCCGGCCCGGCGCCGGCGGCCGAGGGCCCGCTGCTGCCCGTCGCCCAGGACGGGCTGCCCTTCCCCGCGTGGGAGGAGAAGTTCGGCTGGGAGGCCACGGGGATCCGCCGCGGCGAGGTGGACGGGCGCGACGCCACGACCGTCTACTACGACAAGGACGGCAAGACCCTCGCCTACACGATCGTCTCGGGCGATGCGCTCGCGGGCCCCGACGGCGGGCGGACCATCGCCGCGGAGGGGACGCCGGTGGAGGTGTTCCGGGCCGACGGGCGGCCGGCGGCCACGTGGGAGCGCGACGGGCAGACGTGCGTGCTGCTCGGCGAGGGCGTCGCCGACGCGAAGCTCGCGGAGCTCGCCGGCTGGAAGGGCAAGGGCGCCGTTCCGTTCTAACCGCCGCAGCAGCCGCCGGCCGGCGGCTCGCCGCCGGCAGCGCGCGTCTCGGCGGTGAGCAGCGCGGCCTGCCACCTCCCCGGCAGGTCCTCGAACGCCGCCGTCCCGGCGAGCACCGCCGCGAGCTCGGCGCGGTCGCCCGGCGCGAGGTCCGACAAGGGCTCGAACGCCGCCGCGGCGGCGAAGCGGGCCGCCAGGGCGGGCGGCGCGGGCGCGACGACGCGGCCGGGCATGCGCCCATGATGGCGCAGCCGGGGCGGGACGCGGCGCGCGTCCCGCCCCGGCCGGCGCCTACACCGGATCGGTGACGGCGTTGAGCGCGTTGACGATGCCGTGCCCGTAGAAGCCGTTGAAGTCGACGTCCCCGTCGCACCGAGCGGTGTACTCGTCACCGGACGCGGGCTCGGGATAGTCGAACGGGTTCTGGACCGGGCAGCCCTTCTTGACGGCGGTGCGCTGGAGGACGTCCTGCACCCGGTCGGGCTCGAGCGTCTTGCCGCGCTTGCGCGTGTCCGCGCGCCCGTGCTGCGCGACGATCAGCGCCGCGACGCCCGCGGCGTGCGGCGCCGCCATCGAGGTGCCGTGCAGGTAGCCGTAGTACGCGCACGTGCCGTTCTGGCAGTCCCGCACCACGCGCGGCGAGATCGGGTTGCCGTCCGGGTCGATGTCCGGCTGCCCGTCGAGGTCGATGTCGCCCGTACGGAGCACCTCGAGCGGATACGTCGACAGGATGCGGTTCTGCGGCGAGTTGAAGCGGTCCGTGCCGAAGAAGTCGCGCGAGTCGCCGCCCGGCGCCGAGACGTCGGTCTGCTCCGTCCCGTAGTTCGAGTAGAACGCCTTGCGGCCGCTCGGTCCCACCGCGCTGACGTTCACGACGCCCTCGGCCTCCGATGGCATATTGAGGCACGAGTTGTCGACGACGCGCTCCCGCTCGTTCCCCGGCGGGAAGTCTGGGCTGATCGTGTCGATCGTGGGGTTGCCGAGGTCGGTGTCCTCGTTCCCGAGCGCGGCGATCAGCGTGACGCCGTGGGAGCGCGCGTAGCTCACCGCCCGCTGGGTCGCGTCGATCACGGTCGCCTGCTCCAGCTGCTCCGCCGGGGAGTCGGCCGGGTTCGCGCGGCAGTTGTACAGCCACGGGTCCGTGAAGAAGGACATGTTCACCACGTCGATGCCGCGCTGGGCGGCGTACGTGATGGCGTCGACCGTCGGCTGGAGGAAGAAGAAGCCCGAGTCCTGCCCGGCGCGGAGGTTCACGATGCCGACGCCGGGCGCGACGCCCGCGATGCCGAGGCCGTTCGCGGCGGCCGCGATCGTCCCGGCGGTGTGCGTCCCGTGGCCTGCCTCGTCCACGTTGGCCGGATCGACGCAGGAGCCGTCCGGGTCCTCCTCGCACGGCCCGTCGACCGACGGGATGTCCACCGTGAAGTTGCGGCTCAGCGTCGCCTCGAAGTTCGGCGCGAGATCGGGGTGGGACGCGTCGATGCCCGTGTCGATGTCCCCGACGAGGACGTCGTGGCTGCCCTGCTGGACCGCATAGGAGCCGGCCGGGGTGGCGTCGATCATCTGCATGTCCCACTGCAGCGCGGCGAGCGGCTCGCCGGCGACCGGCTCGGGCTGGGCGGCCGCGAGGCCGTCCTCGCCGCCGCGCTCGATTTCGAGCTGCCGGCTCAGCCGGTCGCGCGCGTGGCCGATCGCGGCGTTGCGGGCGGCGCCGGCGAGCGCCTGCTCGGCCCGGACGCGTGCGGCGAATCCACGCTTCGC
>DATMVH010000394.1:0-2735 GCA_035563395.1 Solirubrobacteraceae bacterium | reverse complement strand
AGCACGCGGGCGCGACGCACGCGGCGTACCTGGCGCAGCTCGGCGCCGGCGGGATCGTGGAGGAGCGGGTCGGCGGCGACGAGGTCCGCAGCCCCAGCGTGCAGCTGCGGGTGACCCCGGGCGGGGCGGTGGAGCTGCTGTCCACGCACGACCAGGTGCTCGGCGGCCCGAGCGGGCAGCGCTTCGTCGGCTGCCGCTTCCCTGCCGACCCGGGCTACGCGGCGGCGATCACGGCCGCGGCGGCGCGGATCGGCGAGCGGCTCGCGGCCGCCGGCGTGCTCGGCCGCTTCGCGGTGGACTTCGTGGTCGCGCGCGAGGGCGGCGGCGCCTGGCAGCCGTACGCGATCGAGCTCAACCTCCGCAAGGGCGGCACGACGCACCCGTTCCTCACGCTGCAGTTCCTCACCGACGGCGCCTACGACGCGGCGACCGGGCGCTTCACGGCGCCCGGCGGGCGCGAGAAGCACCTCGTGGCCACGGACCACCTCGAGGCGCCGGCTCTGCGCGGCATGACGGTGGACGACCTGTTCGACGCGGCCGTGCGCCACGGGCTCCACTTCGACCACGCCCGCCAGGCGGGCGTGGTCTTCCACATGATGAGCGCGGTGACGGAGCTGGGGATGGTCGGGCTCACGGCCGTCGGCGACAGTGCCGGCGAGGCGGACGCGCTGTTCCGGCGCGCCGAGCGGATCCTGCTCGACGAGGCCGCGGCACCGGCCGAGACGGTCCTGCCCCCGGTGTGACGTTCGCCGGGCAAGGACGGAGCCGCGCCGGCCGGCGCGCCGGTCCGGCGCCTACGCGCGCGGCCTCGCGTTCGACCGGAGGCACTGGACCCCCGGCAGCGGGTTGACGCACGGCGAATGGAACCGCGTCGGGTCGAGCGCGAGCGACAGCCCGGTGTTCACGCGCCGGGCGTTCGAGTCGGGGTCGAAGCCGAGGTCGATGCCGCGATCGAGCAGCCGCTGCCGCCCGCCGTCGAACACCTCGAGGACGACGCGACCGTCCGGGCCGCGGCGCAGGAAGCCCATGTAGCGGCCGTCGCCGGAGTACGCCACGGCCCGCTCGTCGAGCGGCGTGTTGATCTTCGTGCGGTCGCTCGGGCTGCCGGACGGATACATCGACACGGCGCCGTTGGAGAACAGCGTGCCGAGGTCGCCGGGGCCGTAGCGGCCGTCCGGCCCGATCGGCACGTCGACGAAGGTCACCACGCCGAAGCGGGCGGTGCCCTGCAGGTAGGCGTGGCGGTCCGTGCCGACGAGACCGGCGAGCCGGTTCAGCGTGCCCTGGAACCCGGGCGCGGTGAACTGAAGGAGGTCGAGGTCCCACGTGTTCCGTCCGCCGGCGACACGGCTCGTGCTCCACGCCATCACGGGGTTGGCGCCGCTGTCGATCGAGGGATCCGCGGTGCCGCCGCCCGGCTGCGCGTACGGCGCCGACATGGGGGCGGGGAACTCGCCGGCGCTGCCCGACACGGTCACCACGCCGCGCTTGCCCGGCGTCCCGATCGAGCGGCCGTCGGGCTGCAGGGCGCCGCGGGCGGTGATTTCGCGCGCGCCGTCGGGACTCAGCGACGGCGTGGCGAGCGGCGGCGTGCCCGCGAGCGGCGAGGTCGTCACGGGAGGGCCCGCCGGCCGGAGCGGCACGCGCACGGTGATGCCGCGGCGCTGGAAGACCAGCTGACTCGCGTCGGCCGACAGGCTGGGATGGGTCTCGTCGGCCGGTGTGTTGACGCCCGCCGGCACGGGGATGGGTGCGCGCGCGTTGATGTCGACGAGGCCGATGTCGAGGCCGCCGCCGGGGACGGCGTGGTCGTAGGCGGCGACGAGGTTGGCGTCCGCCGCGGCGGGGAGCATCAGTGCGCCCGCCGACGCGAGGGCGGCCGCCACGAGCGGGCGGCGCGGGGAGGGAAGCTTCATGCGGTCCTCCGAGGGGTGGATGGGGTGCCTCCTAGACACCTCACGCGGCGATGCCTTCCCGCGCGAACCACGCGCGGGCCGAGCCGCCCGTTTCGGCCGCACGCCGGGCGGCGACACCAGCGGCATGGACATCGCCACGCTGGCTCGCTCCCAGGCGTTCAACCGCCTCGCGCTCGGCACCGCGCTCATCGTGCTGCCCGGCCTGTTCGGCCGCGTCTGGGCCGGCTCGACGGCGTCGGACGAGCGCGCCCACGTGCTCGCCCGCGCGCTCGGCGCGCGCGACATCGCCCTCGGCGCGGCGGGGTTGCTCGCGCTGCAGGACGCCGACGCGGAATGGGCCCGCCGCTCGTTCGCCGCGCAGGCCTTCGTGGACGCCGTCGATCTGGCGGCGATCGCGGCGGCCGGCGAGCGCCTTCCGCCGGCCTCCCGGATCGTGGGCGGCGCGATGGCCGCGGGCTCGGCCTGCGTCGCGCTCGCGTACGCGGCGCGCCTCGCCGGCGGGACGGCGGAGACGGGCGACGTGGCCGCCTGAGCCCACGCGCCGCCCGTCAGGCGCATCGGTTAGCCTCGCCCAACTGATGCGTCAGTCAGCCGCAGCAGCGCCGCCGCGCGATCTGGCGCCGCTGTTCGCGCCGGCCTCGGTCGCCGTCGTGGGCGCGAGCAACGACCCGGGGAAGTACGGCCACTGGATCAGCGCGCAGGCGCTCGCGGCGCGCCCCGCGCGGCGCGTCCACCTCGTCAGCCGGCGCGGCGAGCCGGTGCTCGGCGAGCCCACGCACCGCAGCCTGGCGGACGTCGGCGACGCGGTCGACCTCGTGG
>DATMVH010000393.1:0-6747 GCA_035563395.1 Solirubrobacteraceae bacterium | reverse complement strand
CGTCTTCGCCGTGGACGCGCGCGGCCGGAACCACGGCTCGCGCGTCGTCGAGATCGGCGCCTCCGGGCGCGCCGGGGTGGCGGTGCCGGTGTCGGACGCCGGCGCGGTGCGCTCCGTGGTCGTCGCCTTCGAGGCGCGGACGGGAGGCACGGACAGCGTCGCGGCGCGGATCGGTTGATGGCCGTGGCGATCAGTTCCCCGCCCTCGCCGGGCGAGCCACGAAGCCGGCGATCGCGGCCGCCACCGGCGCCGGGTCCTCCATCTGCAGCAGGTGCGTGCGGCACGGGACCACGGCGCCCTCCGCGTGCGGCAGCCGGTCCAGCAGCGCGGCCTGCGTCTCCGCGAAGCCCGGCCACGACGGGCCGGCGTTCATCACGACGAGCGCCGGCGGGGTGATGCGCCGGAGGTCCTCCAAGCCCCGCGGCCACGACTGGAGGGCCGGGATCTCGACGCCGAAGGCGGCCGGCGCGTCGGTGACCGCCTGGTCGAACGCGCCGGGCAGCGCGGCCTCGAGGATCGCGCGGTAGCCCTCGCCGAACGCGCCGGTCAGCCATGCGTCGAGCGCGCCCGCGTGGTCGCCCTGCTCGAAGCGCGGCAGCGCCACCGCGGCGACGTCCATGACGACCTGGGCGCTCGCCGCCGAGAGCGCGAACAGCAGCAGCGGCTCCATGATCACCAGCCGGCGCACCCGGTGGGGGGCGGCGAGCGCCAGTTCGAGCGCGATCGTGGCGCCGAGCGAGTGACCGGCCACGTCTGCCGCGCCGACCCCGAGCGCGTCCATCACCGCGACGGCATCGGCCGCCTGCTCCTCGATGCTCATGGAGCCGGGGTGCGGATCGCTCCGGCCGTACCCGCGGCGGTGGTAGGCGATGAGCCGGCGCCCGTTCGCCAGCCGGTCGTCCTCCAGCAGCGGCCGCATGCCGTCCGCGACGAACCCGGTGTGCAGGAGCAGGACGGGCTCGCCCGACCCGCGAGCCTCGACGGCGAGCGTGCGTCCGCCCACGTCGATCCGCTCCATCACCCCGCTCCCGTGTACGTGATCCCGGCGACGACGTCCACCGCGGCCGCGAGCGCGAGGAGCGCGAAGGCGACCGCGAGCGCGAGCGCGACGGCGATGGGCAGGGCACGGAGGCTCATGGCGGTCTCCTCGTCCGGTCGTGGATCGATCTGAACGGGGCATGCGCACGACGGGCGCCGGCGGATCACCCGCCTCAGGGCGCCGGCTCGTCCGCCTCCGCCATCGCCGCACGCCGCGCACGAGCAGGTCGAGCGCGAACTCGAAGCGCCCGTCGGCGTCCGCCGCCGTGCGGTCGTCGGCGAGTGCGACGAGGTTCGGGAACTGCTCGCGCGGAAGCGAGCGGAAGTAGTCCGCGAGCTGGTCCGGGGTGACGCCGGGCTCTCCGAGCGGCGGCACGCGGAGGCTCATCTCGTACCCGAACGCGCCGACGTAGAGCGCGAACATGTCCGTGGCCAGCGCGACGACGCGGGGCGAAGACCGGACGCGGCGGCGACCGCCAGATTGCGCTCCATGACCGGCAGCGAGTTCGGCCCGGCCGGGATGCGGCCGAGCGAGAGCTGCGCCGCGTCGCGCCGCCGGGTGAGCAAACCATGAAGCACTCGTCGACCTGCGCGTGGATGGCGTCGACGACGCCGCCGGGCCGTGCCCGAGGTTCTGGCAGCCGATGCCGCCGGCGAAGTCGATGTAGGAGCGGCCGTCCGCGCCCTCGATCCGGGGCGCCCTCGGCGCCGACGACCACCAGCGGCGGGGTCGAGACCGCACTCGAGACGAAGCGCTCGCTCGCGTCGAGAACGTCGGTCGCGGTTTCGCGGCTGCGGGCGTCGGCTGAGGTGAGCACGGGCCCAAGGCTGGCCGCCGCCCCTGGCCCGCCCGCCATCGTGCGGGACGAGAATCGGGGCGCCGGCCCGGACGGGCTCAGCGCGCTCGTGGAGGGTGCGGAGGGCGCCGTCGAGGAGGCGCCGTCGGCGCTCGCCGAGTCGCGTCCCGGCGCGGTGATCGGGCTCGGCCGCCCCGTGCCGGTCATCGCCGACGCCCATCACTCCCGGCGCGACGCCGAGCTCGCCGTCGCGCGCGCGCCGCGGCGGCGACGGGCGCGTGGTGCGCTTCGAGGAGTTCGACCTCGGCACTCCATGGTCAGCGAGATCGCGCCCGAGCGGCTCGGCCCGAAGGTGGAGGAGATCCTGTCGGTGCTGCGCGCGAACCCGCCGCTGCACGAGGCCGTCAGCACGTCCTTCGCGCACGACCTCGACATCGCCCGCGACCGCGACGTCGCTGCACATGCACCGCAACTCGCTGCGCTACCGGCTCGCGCGCACGGAGCGGATGCTCGGCCGCTCGCTCAAGCCGCCGGCGACGATCGCGGCCGTGTACGTCGCGCTGGCGGCGGAGGCGGCGTCGCACGACGCGCCGGGCCCGCGGGTCGGCGCCCGAGGCGCGGAGGGGCCGCGGCGCCGCTGGGCGCGCGCCCAACCCGGCGCGCCCGAGTTTGGACGGCCCACGGTTCCCGCGGGTCCGCCGCGGACGTAGGATCGCGCCGCCATGGGACCCCACGCCGAGCGCCCGCAGGTGACCGAGCAGCCGACCGCGCCGTACCTCGACGCGGTCGTCGCCTACGCCTTCCGCGGGCCGGCGCGCTACCACGTGCCCGGGCACAAGGGCGGGCCGGGCGCCGATCCGGGGGTCCGCAAGGCGATCGGGATGGACGGCCTGGCCTCTGACGTGCCGCAGGACATCCACGGGATCGACCTCGGGCCGTCGCCGACGCCGTACGAGCGCGCCGAGCGGCTCGCCGCCGACGCCTTCGGGGCCGCGCGGTCGTGGTTCCTCACCAACGGCGCGACGCAGGGCAACCACGCGCTGTGCCTCGCCATCGCGCCGCTCGGGACGCGCATCGTCGCCCAGCGCAACTCGCACGCCTCGGTCGTCGACGGCCTCGTGCTGAGCGGCGGCCTCCCCAGCTTCGTCGCGCCGGAGTACGACGGCGAGCTCGGGATCACCCACTGCGTGACGCCGGAGGCGCTCGAGGCCGCGCTGCGCGACGCGCCGGACGCCAAGGCGGCGTTCCTCGTGTCTCCCACGTACTTCGGCATGGCCGCCGACGTCGCCGGCTGCGCGGAGGTCGCGCACGCGGCCGGCGTGCCGCTGGTCGTGGACCAGTCGTGGGGCCCGCACTTCGGCTTCCACGACGCGCTGCCGCCCACCGCGCTCTCGCAGGGCGCCGACGCGATGCTCACCAGCACGCACAAGATCGCGGGCTCGCTGACCCAGAGCGCGATGCTGCACGTCGGCGACAGCGGCCGCGTCGACGCCGGAGCGGTCGCGCGGGCGCTGCGGCTCCTGCGGTCCACGAGCCCGTCGTCGCTGCTGCTGGCCTCGCTCGACGGCGCGCGCCGCCAGCTCGCGCTGCACGGCGAGCAGCTCCTGCACGAGACGCTCGAGGCCATCGACGTCGCGCGCGCCAAGCTCGAGACGATCCCCGGCATCGCGCTCGTCGACGCGTCGCTGATCGGCCGCATGGGCGTCGCCGCCTACGACCCGCTGCGGATCGTCCTCGACGTCCGCGGCACCGGCCGTACCGGCTACGAGATCGCGGACGCGCTGCGGCGCTCCTACGACGTCCACCTCGAGCTGCCGATGCAGGCGACGGTCGTGTTCCTCGTCGGGCTCGGGGAGTCCGTGGCGGCGCTGCGGCGGCTCGCCGGCGACGTCGAGGAGACGGTCAAGCGGATCGCCGAGCCCGGTGCGACGGCGCCGATCGTGCCGCCCGAGGCCGCGCTGCGCAACGAGGTCGCGGTGCCGCCGCGCGAGGCGTTCCTCGGCGCGGCCGAGCAGGTGGCCGTCGACGCCGCCGTCGGCCGGATCTCGTGCGAGTCGATCGCCAGCTACCCGCCCGGCGTCCCGGCGCTGCTCCCGGGCGAGCGCATCTCCGCCGAGACCGTCGGCTACCTGCGCGAGCTCGCCGCCAGCGGCGCGCGGCTGCACGGCGCGAGCGATCCCCGCTTCGAGACCGTCAACGTGCTGCGGGAGAGGCCATGATCGATCCGCTCGAGCGCTGGGCGCAGTACGGCGAGAAGCCGGACTACGCGGGCCTGCTGACCTTCGCCGGGATGCCGTGCACGCAGGACCCGGCCGAGCTCGCGGGCTTCGACGTGGCGATCGTCGGCGCGCCGATGGACGACCTCGTCTCCGACCGCCCGGGCGCCCGCCTCGCGCCCCGCGCCATCCGCGGCGCCTCCTCCCCGCCCGGCCCGCACCTCGAGGCCGGCGTCGACGCCTTCGCCGAGCTCCGCGTGGTCGACTTCGGCGACGCCCCGGTCATCCCCGCGGATCCCGAGCGCTCCCACACGGCCATCGAGGCGACCGTGGGCCAGGTGCTCGCCGCGGGCGCGCTGCCGGTGACGCTGGGCGGCGACCACTCGGTCACCGAGCCCGCCGTCCGCGCCTGCGCGGCCGTCCACGGCCCGGTCGGGATGGTGCACTTCGACACGCACACGGACACGGGCGTCGAGGTCTTCGGCGTGGAGCGCTCGCACGGGACGTTCATCCGCCACCTCGTCGACGACGGGCGGCTCGACGGCCGCCGCTACGCCCAGATCGGGCTGCGCGGCTACTGGCCCGGCGAGCGGGAGTTCGCCTGGCAGGCCGAGCACGGCATCACCAGCCTGTTCATGCACGACGTGCGCGACCTCGGGATCCGCGAGGTCGTCGCGCGCGCCGTCGCCGCCGTCGGCCCCGGCCCCGCGTACCTCACCGTCGACGTCGACGTGCTCGACCCCGGCTTCATCCCCGGCACCGGGACCCCCGAGCCGGGCGGCATGACGCCGGCGGACCTCCTGCTCGCCGTCCGCACGGTCGGCGCCGAGCTCGACCTCGTCGGCATCGACGTCGTCGAGGTCATCCCCTCCGGCGTCGGGACCGCCGACGCGTCCGCGCTCGTGGCCGAGCGCGTCGTCCGCGAGGCGCTGACGGGAGTCGCGCTGCGCCGCCGCGCCGCGTGACCGACGTCAGGTCGCGCGGCGCTCCAGGCGCTCGAGGCGGCAGGCCGGCCAGCGCTCGAGCAGCAAGTCCGAGAGCTCGTCGGCTGCGCGGTGCAGCTCGTCCACGCTCAGCCCGTCGAGCCGGTCGAAGACGAAGAACGCGCGCGTCGTGCCGTCGGTGAGCCGGGTGCGGCGGCCTTGGCGCCAGTTCCAGCGCCGGCAGGTCACGCCTTGGTCGTCGCGCCAGACCACCTCCCCGGCCGGGACGTGCTCGACGTCGATGCCGTCGCCGCGCGGATCGAACGGCTCGCCGCCTGCCGCGACGGTCAGCCGGAGCGCGCCGTCCAGCCGGTCGGCGTCCTCGCCCCCGAGGGGCACGACGTGGCGGACGCTGATCGCGTTGTAGAGGTCGACGAGCGCGTTGACGCGCGGGAGCGCCTGCCCCTTGAGGACCCGGGTGATCAGCGCTTCGGCCGAGCTCGGGTAGCGGCTCGACTTGGCTCCGAAGGCGCTGAAGGCCGCACGCCACGCGGCGATGTGCGGGTGATCGGTCGCCCGCGCGAGGTCCGCGGCGCGGAGGTGCGCCTCCGCGGCGGCGAGCTGCGCATCGCTGCCCGCGTCGGATGGGCCGTTGGCGAGGCCCGAGGCCAGCAGGACGAGGGCGACGTAGTCGGGATGCGCGGCGTGGACGGCGTCGTCGACGCGGACCTCGAAGCCCGGGTCAGCCACCGCGGGGCTCCGCCGGGAGGTGGACGGTCATGATCAGCTCGCACGCGCCGCGGCCGGCGCCCTCATAGGCGTGGGGCACGTCGGCGGCGAACGCCGTCGTCGCGCCGGCGCGCAGCGGGCGCACGGTGTCGCCGAGCGAGAGCAGCATCCGGCCGCGCACGACGGTCAAGGTCTCGGTGACCCCGGCCGGATGCGGGTGGCTGTCGTGACGCTCGCCCGGATGCAGGCGCCAGCGCCACACCTCGACGGGGGCGGGGCGCGGGTTCGTGAGCAGCAGGCGGGCCGTGCCGCCGGACGGACCCGTCCACAGCGGCGCGACCTCGTCGGCGTCGACGACCACCACCGGCTCCTCGCGCGCGTCCTCCATCAGCGAGGACACCGACCGCCCGAGCGCGTCGGCGAGGCGCACGAGCGTCGTGAGGTTCGGGTTGCCGCGCGCCCCTTCCAGCGCGACGAGCGCGCCCTTGCTGACGTCCGCCCGCGCGGCGAGGGCGTCGAGCGACAACCCGGCGGCGGCGCGGGCGGACCGGACGTTGCGCGCGACGATCTCGAGCGGGGCACCGGTCATCGTGGTCATTGCATTGTACTCTACGGTCGGTCGAATGACCGTGACGCTGTTGCTCGCCATGGCAGGCTCGCTCGCCTACGGCGCCGCCGACTTCCTCGGCGGCGTGGCCGCGCGCGGCGCCCACGTGCTCCGCGTGGTCGTCATCGCGGCGCCCGCGAGCCTCCTCGTCGAGCTGCTGCTCTGGCCTGCGGTCGGGGCGCGCTTCCCTTCGGGCGCCGTCGCCTGGGGCGCCGCGTCGGGCGTCGCATCGGCGGCGGCGTTCGCCCTGCTGTACCGGACCCTGGCGATCGGGCCGATGAGCATGCTCTCGCCCGTGACCGCGCTCGTGTCGGCGGCGCTGCCCGTCGGCGTCGGGCTCGTCGGCGGCGAGCGCATCAGTGGACTGGCATCGGGCGGCATGACGCTCGCGCTCGCGGCCGTCGTGCTCGTCAGCGGCGGCACCGGCACGCGTGCCC
>DATMVH010000392.1:0-3337 GCA_035563395.1 Solirubrobacteraceae bacterium | reverse complement strand
CCCGGGCGCATCCCGGCCGCTACGCGGCGACGCTCCGCGCCCCCGCGCCCGGCGACGGCGAGCACGCCGCCGCGGGGGAGGAGGTGCTCGCCGTCGTGCTGGCCGTGATGCGCGGATGGGGCCTCGAGGGCGACGCCGCGGTCCACGCCATCCGCGCCGTGCGCAGCGCGCTCCACGGCTTCGTGGCCCTCGAGGCCGCCGGCGGCTTCGGGCTGCCCGTCGACCTCGAGGCCTCGTTCGAGCGGCTGGTCGCCGCCGTCGGGCGCGGGCTCGGCGACCCCTGAGCCCATCGCCTCCGGGATCCGGTCGTGGATCTCGCTGTTGCGATGGGCCATCTCGTCGATCGCCTCCTCCCCGACGAAGAGGAGCAAGCCCTGCCGCCCGAGGAGCTTCTCGCCGCCGCGCAGGATCACGTCCGGCCGGCTCTCCTCGAGGTACGGGCGCGCGATCTCGCTCTGGTCGCCGCGGTCGGGCACGTGCGCGCCGAAGGCCGCCGGCGACGCGTCGGTCACCTGCGCGGCGGTGACGAGGCCGGTCGCCTTGCCGGCCGCGCGGGCGCGCTCGAGCAGCGTCGGCACCGAACTGCGGTCGACGTCGACGCCGACCGCGCCGTCGTAGGTCCGCACGCCGCTCGGCGAAGGCGGTCGCCCCCGCGGCGGAGCCCGTGACCGCCTCCTCGTCGTCCGCGGGATCGGTCTGCGACCAGCCCGCGTCGCGCAGCGAGTTCACTGCGAGGTCGCCGTCGCGCCCCTTCGTCGCGAGCCGGACGAGCTCGCAGTGGGCGATGCCCATCCCGTCCGCGCGCGGCCGGGCCTCGCCATCGCCCGTCTCGTCGGTGCCCCGCGTACGCGGGAGCGGCGATGCCTAGCGGACGCCCGCCTTCGCGCCGGCGGGATAGAACCCGGTCGTGTAGTCCTCGATCATCCGCGTGGCGGAGAACGCGGGGCCGTTCGTCTTCAGGGAGGCCTTGACGCGCGCCAGCCACGCGCGCGGGATGCCGGCCTCGTCGCGGTCGTAGAACGAGGCCGCCACCTCCTCGGCCAGCACGCGCTGGAGCTCGACGGCGTCACGGTGGTCCTGTGCGCCGTGGTCGGCATCCTCCTCGCCCGAGAGCGCCCAGCCGTTGGTCCCGTCGTAGCCCTCGGCCCACCACCCGTCGAGCACGCTGAGCTGCAGCCCGCCGTTGACGGCGGACTTCATGCCGCTCGTCCCGCTCGCCTCCAGCGGCGGGCGCGGCAGGTTGAGCCAGACGTCGCAGCCCCGGACGAGCCGCGCGGCGCTGCTCAGGTCGTAGTCGTCCAGGTAGACGACGCGGGCGCCGGCCTCCGCGGCCCACTTGTGGGCGAACAGGTGCTGCACCATGCGCTTGCCCTCGTCGTCGCGCGGGTGTGCCTTGCCGGCGAGCACGAGCTGGACGGGACGGCCGTTCGCGAGCAGCCGGAGCGCGCGCTCGGGCTCGCGGACGAGCAGGTACAGGCGCTTGTAGGTGGCGAGCCGGCGCGCGAAGCCGATGGTCAGGGCGCCGGGATCGAACGCCTTCGCCGCGGACTCCGCGTAGCTGCGCGGGTCGTCGCGCCCGAGGCGGTCCGTCGCGCTCTTCCCGCGGACCCAGTCGACGAACTCCGCGCGCTGCTCCTGGCGGACCGCCCAGAGCTCCTCGTCGGGGATGTCGTCGACGGGCGCCCAGGTCGCGGGGTCCGCCTGCCGGTCGAGCCACTCCTCGCCGAGATGGCGGTCGAGCAGCCGGCGCATCGGGCCGCCGAGCCACGTGGGGACGTGCACGCCGTTGGTGACGTGGCGGATCGGCACCTCGTCGACCTCGCGATCGGGCCACAGCCCCTGCCACATGCGGCGCGCGACCTCGCCGTGGCGCCGGCTGACGCCGTTGGCGGCGCGGCTCGTGCGGAGCGCGAACTGCGTGACGCCGAACGGCTCGCCGGGGTCGTCGGGGCGCGTGCGGCCGAGCCGGACGACGTCGCCGGCGTCCGCGCCCATCTGCGCGAGCAGCCCGCTGAGCGCCCCGCAGACCTCGTCGACGGGATACGTGTCGTTGCCCGCGGGCACCGGCGTGTGGGTCGTGAAGATCGTCTTCGCGCGCGCGGCCTGGACGCCCTCGGCGAAGGCGCCGCCGGCGACGCGCGCCATCTCCACCGACACGAACGCCGCGTGCCCCTCGTTGAGGTGGAGGAGGCTCGGCTCGATGTCGAGCGCCTGCAGCGCGCGCACGCCGCCGACGCCCAGGAGGATGTACTGGGCGAGCCGCGTGTCGGGATCGCCGATGTAGAGCCTCGAGGTGATCCAGCGGGTGCTGAGGTCGTTCTCCGGGCGGTCCGTGTCGAGGAGGAAGAGCGGGATGCGCCCGACGTCCACGCGCCAGATCTGCGCGGTGACCTCGAGGTCGCGCACCGGGACGGTGACGGTCACCGGCTCGCCGTCCGCGCCGGTGACGAGCGCCGCGGGGACCCGCTCGGGGTCCGTGTCGACCCAGTACTCGTGCTGCCAGCCGCTGGCGTCGATGCGCTGGCGGAAGTAGCCCTGGCGGTAGAGCAGGCCGACGGCGACGAGCGGCACGGCGCGGTCGGACGCCTCCTTCAGGATGTCCCCCGCGAGCGCGCCGAGGCCGCCGGAGTAGATCGGCAGCGAGCGGTGCACGCCGTACTCCGCGCAGAAGAAGGCCGCGGGGTTGTCCGGCGTGGCGGGGAGGTCCGCGGGCGGGCGGGCGAGGTCGGCCGACACGGCGGCTTCCACCGCCGCGGCGCGCTCGAGCAGCGCGCCGTCGGCCGCCGCGCGCTGCAGCGCCTCCGTCGAGGCCTCCTGGAGCAGGCGCACGGGGTTCTCCCCGCAGCGCTCCCAGCGGTCCGGGCTGACGTCGCGGAACACCTGCGGACCGTCGGGCGTCCAGGACCAGCGGTAGTTGTACGCGAGCCGCGCGAGGACGGCGAGCGGCTCCGGGACACGGGCCGCCAGCGCCGATACGGCGCGGGTGAGATCGTCGCTGCCTGCAGTCACGCCCGCGCATGATGACAACCACCCGGCGGCGAGACCTCGACCTTCTGTCAGCGCCGGCGCGTGTGGCCGGGCGCGTGGTCGGCTCGTGACCCCTTCCGCGCGGTGCGCGCGGCGCTCGACATCGGAGTGAGTGACTGCTAACTTGCGGGTCATGTGCCACAGCGGACGCCACCCCGCCGCCGGGCGCGTCGTGCGCGCGCAGGCGGCCGACGACTTCCTCGCCCGGCCGGACCTCCGGGCGTCCGATGCCGAGCGTGAGGCCGTGGTCGCGCGGCTGAGGCTGCACGGCGAGGCCGGGCGTCTCGACGTGGACGAGCTCGACGAGCGC
>DATMVH010000391.1:0-2774 GCA_035563395.1 Solirubrobacteraceae bacterium | reverse complement strand
GCCGGCGCCTCGAGGCCAAGCGCCGCCGCGGCGCGGTCAAGCGCGAGCGGCGGCGCGGCCCCGAGGAGGACTAGCTCAGCGACGCCATGACGTGCTTGACGTTCGTGTACTCCTCGACGGCGTACATGGAGAGGTCCTTGCCGTATCCCGACTCGCCGAAGCCGCCGTGCGGCATCTCCGAGGCGAGCGGGATGTGGTCGTTGATCCACACGCAGCCGAACCGCAGCGCCCTCGAGACGCGCAGCGCCCGGCCGACGTCGCGGGTCCACACCGACGAGGCGAGCCCGTACTTCGTGCCGTTCGCCCAGCGGATGGCCTCCGCCTCGTCCGTGAACGGCTGCACGGTGATCACCGGCCCGAAGATCTCGCGCTGGATCATCTCGTCGTCCTGGCGCAGGCCGCCCACGACGGTCGGCTCGAGCCAGAAGCCGGGCATGTCGGGCTCCTTGCCGCCCGCGACGACCTCGGCGTGCTCCGGGCGGCGCTCGAGGAAGCCCTCGACGCGCTCGCGCTGGCGGGCGGAGTTCAGCGGGCCGAGGGTGGTGTCCTCGTCGTGGAGGTCGCCCATCTTGAAGCCGCGCGCCTGCTCCGCGAGCCCTTGCAGGACGTCGTCGTAGACGCCGCCCGCCGCGAGCACGCGCGTCGCCGCCGTGCAGTCCTGGCCGGCGTTGTAGTAGCCGGTCCCCGCGATGGTCTCGAGCGCCGTCTCCATGTCGGCGTCGTCGAAGATCACGACGGGCGCCTTGCCGCCGAGCTCGAGGTGCACGCGCTTGAGCGTGTCCGCGGCCGCGCGCGCGATCCACTTGCCGGTCTCCACCGAGCCGGTGAGCGACACCATGCGGATGTCGGGATGCCGGACGAGCGCCGCGCCCGCCGGGTCGCCGTGACCGCCGATGACGTTCAGCACGCCCTTCGGAAGGAACTCCGCCGCGATCTCGGCGAGCTTCAGCGTCGTGACGGGCGTCGTCTCCGCCGGCTTCAGGACGATCGTGTTGCCGGCCGCGAGCGCGGGACCGATCTTCCAGATCGCCATCATCAGCGGGTAGTTCCACGGCGTGATCTGCGCCACGGGGCCGACCGCCTCGCGCCGGACGAACGAGGTGTAGCCCTCGAGGTACTCGCCCGCCGCCTTGCCCTCGAGCACGCGCGCCGCGCCGGCGAAGAAGCGGAGATTGTCGGCCAGCACGGGGAGCTCGTCGCTGCGGAAGGCGGCCGCCGGCTTGCCGGCGTTGGCGACCTCGAGCGCGGTGAGCTCGTCGCCGTGCTCCTCGAGCGCGTCGGCGAGGCGGAGCAGCGCGTGCGCGCGCTCGCCCGGCACCGTGCTCGACCAGCCCTCGAAGGCGTCGACGGCCGCCTGCACCGCCCGGTCGACGTCCTCCTCGGTCGACAGCGGCGCCTGCGCGAGCTCCTCGCCCGTGGCCGGGTTGAACACGGCCTCGGTGCCCCCGGAGGGCTCCACCCATTCGCCGGCGATGAAGTTCTCCAGGGTCCCGACGTCGATGTCTGTGGTGGCCACGCGCGATGCTCCCTCGTCCGGTGGTTCGTCCGAAGCCGGACGCTACCAACCGCCCGGTCGCGCCCTGGCCGCGTGGCAGGGCGCGACCTTGCCGCGTCGAAGGTGTTGCATACGCGCATGCGCGCCGCCCTCGCCACCATCCTCGCCCTGCTGCTCGGTGCCGCGTGCGCCGCGCCGGCCCAGGCCCGCCTCGTCTACGTCAAGCGCGCCGAGACCGCGGCGCCGCTCGTCTACACGGCGGACGACGACGGCAAGGCCCGGCGCCTGATCGGCGTCGGCCGCTCCCCGACGGTCTCGCCGGACGGCGCGTGGGTCGCGTACGTCACCGTGCCGCGCACGAGCGAGGACCTCGAGGAGCTGATCCTCGTGCCCGTCGACGGCGGCGCGCGCCGGCTGCTCATGCGGTCGCGCTCCATCACCGACGTCCGCTTCTCGCCGGCCTCGACGCACGTCGCCGCCATCGTGCGCGAGCGCCGCGTCCGGATCTACTCCCTCGTCGAGGACCGCACGTTCGACGCCGCGCGCGGCTTCCTCCGCGGCTACTCCTTCGCCCCGGACGGGCGCGCGCTGGCCTTCGGGGTGGCGACGGGGGTCGCGGTCGGCGCGGCCAGCGACGTCTACGTCGTCCCGCTCGACCTCTCGGTGGAGCGGCGGCGCGTCACCACCACGGGCGACGCGCTCAACCCGGTCTGGGGGCCGCGCGAGATCGTCTACGACCGCCAGCGCCGCCGGCGCGGGCGCCCGCCGGCGTACGACCTGTGGGCGACCGACGCGCTCGGCAACACCACCCCGCGGCGCCTGACGTCGCTTACAATCCCATCGCTCGTCAGCGGTCTCGTGCCGCTCGAGTTCTCCGCCGACGGGCAGCGCCTGCTCGCGGTCTTCACGGGCCAGGACGTGAGCGTCGGCTTCACCGTCAACCCCTTCACGGGCCGCACGCGCGCGCTGTCGCGCGACTTCGAGACCGGCCTCGTCGGGTTCGACCTGTCGGCCGACGGGCGCTCCATCCTCGCCCACACCGGCGGCCCGGACCCGTCGCAACCCCACGACGTCGTCGTCGCCCGCTACGGCGACGGCCGCACGACGATGCTGGTGGAGGACGCCGCGTTCCCGGACTGGAGCCGCTGACCCCCCGGTCAGTCGCGGTCGCCCAGCTTCGCGTCGAGGAGACGCGCGACGGCCTCCTCGGACCATCCGTGGCGCGCGGCGCCGCCGCCGCGCGCGAGCGCCGCGCGGGCGGCGCGGAAGGTGCGCGCCG
>DATMVH010000390.1:0-16812 GCA_035563395.1 Solirubrobacteraceae bacterium | reverse complement strand
GTCGGCCTCGTCATTCGGCTCGGGCCACGGCCGGTCGCGGATGCCGCGGACGAAGAACGCGGCGTGGGAGCCGTTGGCCAGGAACACGACGGGGCGGCGCCGGCGGAACCGCATGGCCGCCGCGCCGCAGCGCTCCGCCGTGTCGTGCTGGGATGCCACGCCCTCGACCACGCGACCGCGCTCGACGCGGAACTGGACGAGCTCCCAGTCGCCCGCGCGCCGGCCGGTGCGCAGCGGCGAGCGCTCCTGGCCGTCGCGCGCGAAGAGCATCCAGTACTGCAGCCACGGACCGACCCGCCGGCCGTAGAGCACCGGCCGCGGCGTGCCGGGCTGCACGCCCGGGACCCGCCCGGCGAACGCCTGCACCGAGGTCAGCGGGTCCGTCTCGCCGGAGTCGTGGACGACCACCGGCGCGAGGCGCTCCAGCATGGCCGCGTCCGCGGCGGCGGGAAGCGCCGCGGCGAGCACGGTCAGCGCCACGGCGGCGACGGCGGGAAGGCGCACGGCGCCGCATGATGACGGCCCGGACAGCGGGCGCCGCCCCGAGGGACGGCGCCCGCTCCTGTCCGAGGAGGACGACTGCCCGGCCTACGCCGGGGCAGCCTCAGCGGACCCGGCCGCCGGTGCCGGCGCGTGCCCGTTGAGCTTGATGGACGCCGGCGTGGCCTGGCCGTAGAGCTCGGCGTCGGGGATGAACTGCTCGGGATAGCCGTACATGCCGTGCTCGGAGATGTCGAGGCCGGCCAGTTCCTCCTCCTCCGTGACCCGCAGGCCGACGGTCTTCTTGATCGCGTACCACGTCGCAAGGCTCAGGACGAGCACGGTGGCAAAGGTCACGACGATGCCGAGCGCCTGGTAGCCGAGCTGCGTGAACGCGCCCGAGTACACCAGGCCGCCGTCGGGATCGCCGATCCCCGCGTACTGGGCGAAGCGCGGCGAGGTGAAGAGGCCGCAGGCGATCGTGCCCCAGACGCCGGCGAGGCCGTGGGCGGACAGCACGCCGACCGGGTCGTCGAGCTTCTTGTCGATGGCGATGATCCCCGCCACGACGATGAGGCCGCCGACGAAGCCGATGAGCGGCGCGGCCCAGTTCTCCACGTAGCCCGAGGGCGCGGTGATGGCGACGAGGCCGGCGATCAGGCCGTTGCAGACCATCCCGATGTCGACCGTCTTCTGCATGACGACGGTCATCAGGTAGGAGCCGAGGATGCCGCCCGCGGCGCCGAGCAGGGTGACCATCGCCACCTCGGCGAAGCGGCCGTCGGTGACGCCGAGCGTGGAGCCCGCGTTGAACCCGAACCAGCCGAACAGCAGGATGAACATGCCCAGGCCGAGGATGAACATGCTGTGGCCGGGGATCGGGCGGTTGGAGCCGTCCGGGCCGTACTTGCCGCGGCGCGGGCCGAGCAGGAGCAGGCCGGCGAGCGCGCCGGTCGCGCCGACGAGGTGGACCGCGGTCGATCCCGCGAAGTCCTGCATGCCGACGTTGGTCTGCAGCCAGCCGCCGCCGAAGACCCAGTGGGAGGCGAGCGGGTAGATGAAGCCGGCGAAGACGACGGCGAAGATGACGTGCGCCTGGAACTTGATCCGCTCGAGCGTCGAGCCCCAGACGATGGCGAGGGTGACGCACGCGAACGCGCACTGGAAGAGCCACTTGGACTCGATCAGCGCGTCGGACAGGCCCATGATCCCGAAGGCCTCCTGCGGATCGCCGTAGGCGCGCAGCAGGAATCCCTCCGTCCCGATGATGTCGCCGTTGCCGAACGCGAAGGCGAAGCCGACGGCGTAATAGGCGATCGCCGCGACGGCCATCGAGATGAGCGCCTTCGGGACGAGCGTCCCGACGTTCTTCATGCGCGACATGCCGGCCTCGAGACAGAGCAGGCCGGCGAGCATCAGGAGCACGAGAACGGCGCTGATCGTCACCCACAGGGTGTTGATGGCGACGCTCTCGCCCAGGACGCCGGCCTCGGCGGCGTCGAGCGAGTCCGCCATCGCGGCGGCGGGCAGCGCCAGGGGCGCGAGCACCGCGAGCGCGACGGGTCGCGCGAGCAGCTTGAGCTTCATGGAGATGAGGTCCCTCCTCGGAGACGAACGTACGAGGAGGAAGGCTGTCCGGGCCGGGGGCCGGTCACCATCGCCGCGCTGTCGGAATCGGAGGCGCCGATGCTGTACACGCGGTCGGACGGCCCGTCCGGGCGCCCCGGCCGCCTACGCGTGCGCGCTATACTCGACCGTCGCGCTTGGGCTCGCGAGGCGTCGGCGTGGCACCAGGACCGCTCCGCGGGATGGTAGCGGCGGCCGCACCGGCAGCCAGAGCCTCCCCGTCCGGATCAAACACCGAAAGGGATCATGAAGGTACGACCGTCGGTCAAGCCGATGTGCGAGAAGTGCAAGATCATCCGCCGGCACGGCCGCGTCCTCGTGATCTGCCAGAACCCGCGGCACAAGCAGCGACAGGGGTAGAGAACCTTGGCTCGAATCGCGGGGGTCAACATCCCCCTCAACAAGCGCGTGGAGATCGGCCTGACGTACATCTACGGGGTCGGCCAGCCCACGTCGAACCGAATGCTCGCCGAACTGGGGATCAGCCCGGACACCTATGTCCGCGACCTCACGGACGACGAGGTCTCGAAGCTCCGTGACCTCATCGATCGCGAGTACACCGTTGAGGGCGACCTTCGCCGCGAGCGCTCGCAGGCCGTCAAGCGCCTGATGGAGATCGGCTGCTACCGGGGCCTTCGCCACCGCCGGGGCCTGCCCGTGCGCGGCCAGAACACGAAGACCAACGCGCGCACGCGCAAGGGTCCCAAGCGGATGCAGGTCGCCGGCAAGAAGAAGGCGGGCAAGAAGTGAGCCCCGCTCCTCGCCGCCCGCAGCGCGGCCGCCGCAAGGTCAAGAAGAACATCCCCATCGGCCAGGCGCACATCAAGACGTCGTTCAACAACACCATCGTCGCGCTCACCGATCGCGAGGGCAACGTGATCGCCTGGGAGTCCGCCGGCGGCGCCGGCTTCAAGGGCTCGCGCAAGTCCACGCCGTTCGCCGCCCAGGTGACGGCCGACGCGGCCGCGCGCAAGGGCATCGAGCAGGGCATGCAGAAGGTCGAGGTCTTCGTCAAGGGCCCGGGCTCGGGCCGCGAGACCGCGATCCGCTCCCTGCAGGCCGCGGGCCTCGAGGTCACGGGCGTGCGCGACGTTACTCCGCAGGCACACAACGGCTGCCGCCCCCGCAAGCGGCGCAGGGTCTAGATCTCACATGGCACGCGATTCCAGTCCTCAGTGCAAGCAGTGCCGCCGTGAGGGGCAGAAGCTGTTCCTCAAGGGCGAGCGCTGCCTGACCGACAAGTGCGGCGTCGAGCGCCGCTCCTACCCGCCGGGCGAGCACGGCCGCGGCCGCCAGAAGCAGTCCGAGTACCGGGTCCAGCTGCGCGAGAAGCAGAAGGCCCGCCGCTACTACGGCGTGCTCGAGAAGCAGTTCCGCACCTACTACGACAAGGCCTCGCGGCAGCCCGGCATCACGGGCGAGAACCTCCTGCGCATCCTGGAGTGCCGCTTCGACAACGTGCTCGTGCGCCTCGGCTTCGCGGCGTCGCGCCGGCAGGCCCGCCAGCTGATCCGCCACGGTCACTGGACGATCAACGGCCGCCGCGTCGACATCCCGAGCTACCAGGTGCGCGAGAACGACGTGATCGCCGTCAAGGGCGAGACGGGGGCACAGGGCGTGATCCGGGACGCGACGGAGCTCGTCGCGCAGGTGCCGGCGTGGCTCCAGGCGGACCACGACTCGCTCACGGCGAAGGTGCTCCGGAAACCCGAGCGCGCGGAGATCGCGGCGCCGGTTCAGGAGCAGCTCATCGTCGAGCTCTACTCCAAGTAACAGGCTTGCGCCCGTGTGCGCCGCGTCCCGCCCAGCCTTCCGGGCGCGCGCACCGCTCCCCACGAATCAGAACGACACGTTAGGACCCTGATGCTCGACTTCCAGATCCCCCGAATCACCGCCGAGACGGTCGAGGAGAATCGCGGCTCCTTCACCGTCGAGCCGCTCGACCGCGGCTTCGGCTACACGTTCGGCAACTCGCTGCGCCGCGTGCTGCTCGCGTCGCTCGCCGGCGCTGCGGTGACCTCGGTCCGGATCGAGGGCTTCGCCCACGAGTTCTCGACGATCAAGGGCGTCGCGGAGGACGTGACGGACATCGTCCTGAACCTCAAGGGCATCGTGTGCCGCATGCACTCGGACGCCACGGAGGTCGAGGCGCCGCTCGTCGTCACCGGCCCGGGCGACATCACCGCGCGCGACATCGACCTCCCGTCGGGCGTGGAGATCCTGAACCCGGACGCGCACATCGCCACGCTCGAGAAGAAGACGAAGCTCGAGCTGTACCTGACGATCGGGCGCGGCCGCGGCTACCGCCCGGCGGAGGACAACAAGTCGCCCGACCAGCCGATCGGCGTCATCCCGATCGACTCGATCTTCTCGCCCGTGCGGCGCGTCGCCTACTCCGTCGAGCAGGCGCGCGTGGGCCAGCGGACGGACTTCGACAAGCTGACGCTCGACATCGAGACGGACGGCTCGATCGACCCGCAGGCCGCGCTGCGCGAGGCGGCGGAGATCCTCATCTCGTCCCTCTCGATCTTCACGGACGAGGACCGCATCGAGGAGCTGCGCGCCGGCCCCGGCGGCATGGCGGCGCTCGACAACGGCGCCGGTGCCGGCGCGGGCGCCCTGGCGGGCGTCGGCGGCCGGGGCGCCGGCGGGCCGATGGACGACATCCTCATCGAGGAGCTCGAGCTCGGGGTCCGCTCCTACAACTGCCTCAAGCGCGCCGGCATCCAGACCGTCGGCGACCTCATCGGCAAGTCGGAGGGCGAGCTGGCGGCGATCCCGAACTTCGGCAAGAAGTCGATCGACGAGGTCGTGGAGACGCTGTCCCAGCGCGGCCTCGCCCTGCGGACGGACTGACAGGAGCCCCCGGATGCGCCACCAGAAGACCCGCCACAAGCTGTCGCGCGACGCGGCGCACCGGAAGTCGCTGCTCGCGAACCTGTGCGTCGAGGTCATCGACCACGAGCGGATCAAGACCACGGAAGCCAAGGCCAAGGCGGTCAAGCCGGAGCTCGAGAAGCTGATCACGCTGGCCAAGCGCGGTGACCTGCACGCCCGCCGGCAGGCCATCTCGACGCTGCAGCACCCCGACAAGGGCGTGATCTACAAGCTGTTCGAGGAGATCGCGCCGCGCTACACGGAGCGGCCCGGCGGCTACACGCGGATCCTCAAGCTCGGGCCGCGCCCGTCGGACGCGACGGAGATGGTCTACCTCGAGCTCGTCTGAGCTCCCCGGGCGCCGACGCGGGGGCGCACGGGGACGGCCCGGGCGGCGTCACCCGCCTCACCCTGCAGTACGACGGCACGCCGTTCGCGGGCTGGGCGGAGCAGCCCGGCCGGCGGACGGTCGCCGGTGAGCTCGCCCGCGCGCTCGAGACCGTACTGCGCCGGCCGGTCGAGCTCACCGTCGCGGGGCGGACGGACCGCGGCGTCCACGCGCTCGGGCAGGTCGTCTCCTACCCCGGCCCGCCGCCGCCGCTGCGGTCGCTCAACGCGGTCCTCCCGCGCGAGATCGTGGTGCTGGCCGCCGAGGAGATGGCGCCCGGCTTCTCCGCGCGCCACGACGCGCTGAGCCGCACGTACGTCTACCGCGTGCTCGCCCGCCGCGCGCCGTCGCCGTTCGAGCGGGGCCGGGCGCTCTGGTGGCCGCATCCGGTCGACCTCGGCGCGCTGGAGGCGTGCGCCGCCGCGCTGGAGGGCACGCACGACTTCACGGCGTTCACGCCGACGGACACGTACCACCAGCGCTTCCGGCGCGACGTGCTCGGCGCGGCGTGGACGCGCGACGGCGACATCCTCGCCTTCCAGATCGAGGCCGACGCGTTCATGCGGCACATGAACCGTGTCCTCGTCGGCACGATGCTCGAGGTGGGCGGGGGCCGCCGGACCGTCGAGGACTTCGTGCGGCTGCTGTCGGGGCGGCCGCGGGCCGAGGCGGGGCCGACGGCGCCGGCCCACGGGCTCTACCTCGCGCGCGTGCGGTACTGAGGCGCGGGCGCCGGGCGGCGGGATGCCTCCGCCGTGCGGGCTATCCTCGCCCGGTGCGGGTCCTGCTCACCAACGACGACGGCATCGAGGCCGAGGGCCTGCTCGCGCTCCGGCGCGCCCTCGTCGCCGTGCCCGGGATCGAGCTCGCGGTCATCGCGCCGGACTCGAACCGCTCGGCCATCGGCCGCGGCATCACCACGCGGCGGCCGCTGTGGGTGCAGGAGGTCGACTTCGGCGACGGGACCGTGGGGTATGCGACGGACGGCACGCCGGTGGACTGCGTGCGCTTCGCCGCGCTTGGCCTCGTCGAGGGCTTCACGGCGGACCTCATCGTCGCGGGCGTCAACCACGGCTCCAACCTCGGCGACGACATCACGTACTCCGGCACGGTCGCGGCCGCGCTGGAGGGCGTCGTCCTCGGCCTGCCCGCGGTCGCGGTCTCGCAGCAGTCGGCCGCGCGCGAGATGGACTTCCGCCTCGGCGAGCGCTTCGACTTCGACGCCGCCGCCACCTTCACGGCGCGGATCGTCGAGGAGATCGAGGACGTGCCGCTGCCCGCGGGCACGCTGCTGAACATCAACGTGCCGGCGGGGGACGTCGCCGGGGTCGAGGTCGCGCGGCTCGGCAAGCGGATCTACCGCGACCAGCTGACGCTCGAGGAGGAGCAGTCGGGCCGCAAGCGCTACCGGATCTACGGCGACGCCCCGGACTACCACCACGAGGCCGGCACGGACCTCGCCGCCATCGCCGAGGGCCGGATCGCCGTGACCCCGCTCCACTTCGACCTGACGGACGAGCCGGGACTCGAGACGCTCGGCGCCTACGACCTCGCGCGGCTGCTCGGGCCGGCGGCGAAGGAGGTCGAGTGAGCGCGACGGACGTGGAGGCGCGCGCCGCGGACCTCCGGCGCCAGATCGAGCACCACAACCACCGCTACTACGTCCTCGACGACCCGGAGGTCGGCGACGACGTCTACGACGCGCTGCTCGACGAGCTGCGCGGGATCGAGGCCGAGCACCCCGAGCTGCGGCGGCCGGACTCGCCCACGCAGCGGGTCGGCGCCGAGCCGGTCTCGCGGCTCGAGAAGGTCACGCATCCGCAGCCGATGTTCTCGCTCGCCAACGTCCGCTCGGCCGAGGAGCTGCGGGCGTGGATCGCCCGCATGCGGACGCATCTCGCGCGCGAGGGCATCGAGGAGCCGGAGTTCGCCTTCGTCGCCGAGCCGAAGATCGACGGGCTCGCGATCTCGCTGCTCTATGAGGACGGCATCCTCGTCCGCGGCGCCACGCGCGGGAACGGGGAGGTCGGCGAGGACGTCACGCACAACCTGCGCACGATCCCGACGATCCCGCTGCGGGTGGAGGGCGCGCCGCGGCTGCTCGAGGTCCGCGGCGAGGTCTACATGTCGCTGCCGGACTTCGCCGCGCTGAACGAGCGGCGCGCCGAGCGCGGTCTCTCCACCTTCATGAACCCGCGCAACTCGGCGGCCGGCACGATCCGCCAGCTCGACCCCGCACTCGCCGCCGAGCGCCCGCTTTCCATGTGGTGCTACGGGATCGGCGCGCTGGAGGGCACGCGCTTCGCCTCCCACTGGGAAGGCCTCGAGTGGCTACGCGCGCACGGCTTCCGCGTCAACGGCGACGTCAAGCGGCTCGAGACCGAGGACGACGTCGTCGCGCAGTGCCTGCACTGGCAGGAGCGCCGCGGCGCGCTCGACTTCGAGATCGACGGCGTCGTGGTGAAGGTCGACGACCTCGAGCTGCAGCGGCGGCTCGGGGTCGTGGGCCGCGACCCGCGCTGGGCGGTGGCGTGGAAGTTCCCGCCGACCACCGCCGTCACGAAGCTCCACGCGATCCAGTGGAACGTCGGCAAGTTCGGCGACCTGCATCCGTTCGCGGAGCTCGAGCCCGTGCACGTCGGCGGCGTCACCGTGAAGCTCGCCACGCTGCACAACGAGGAGGACCTCGCCCGCAAGGACATCCGGCCGGGCGACGACGTGATCGTCCTGCGCGCGGGCGACGTCATCCCCCAGGTCGTGTCCCCGGCGCCCCACGCCGTCGAGCGTCCGGACCGCTCGCCGCCCCCGGGCCCGCCCCAGCAGTGCCCGGTGTGCGGCACGCCGACGGTCAAGGAGGAGGGCACGGTCTTCACCAAGTGCCCGAATCGCGACTGCCCGGATCGCCGCTGGCAGCTGCTCAAGCACTTCGTCTCGGGCGGGGCGATGGACGTCGAGGGGCTCGGCGAGAAGCAGGTGGCGATGCTGCAGTCCGCCGGGCTCGTGCGGACGGCGGCCGACTTCTTCAAGCTCACCAAGGAGGATCTGCTCGGCCTGGAGGGGATCGGCGAGGTGTCGGCCACGAACCTGCTCGACGCGATCGAGCGCTCGCGGCAGCGGCCGTTCGGCACGGTGCTGTTCGCGGTCGGGCTGGAGGGCGTCGGGTTCGTCACCGGGCGCAACCTCGCCCAGCAGTTCCGCTCCGTCGACGCGCTGCTGGCCGCGACGCCGGAGCAGATCGCGGAGACGCCGGGAATCGGCCCGAAGGTCGCCGAGCTCATCCACGACCAGCTCCGCGACGAGCAGATGCTCGCGCTGATCGACGACCTGCGGCCCTACGTGCAGCTGGAGGTCGAGGGCGCGCCGCCCGGTGAGGGCCCGCTGCGCGACCTCACCTTCGTGCTGACGGGCACGCTGCCCGACCTCACGCGCGAGCAGGCGACGGAGCGGATCCTCGCCGCGGGCGGGCGCGTGACGTCGTCCGTGTCGAAGAAGACGTCGTACGTCGTGGCCGGCGACTCCCCGGGCTCCAAGCGCGAGAAGGCCGAGCGGCTGGGCGTGCCCGTCCTCGACGAGGCCGGCCTGCTGGAGCTGCTCGAGCACGGGCCGCCGCCGGCGGTCGGCTGACGCGGCGGGCCCGGCGGCCGCGCGCCGCGCCGTCGCGGGCTGCGGAACGCCCCCTTCCGGCCGATTAACCGGTCGGTATGCGGTTGACGCTCCTCTCACGAGCCGGCGGGCTGACCCTCGCGCGCGACCTGCCGCCCACCGGGCCGGGCAAGATCCCTCTGCTCCGCCGCGGGAGCGTGGTCACGCCGCGCTACCAGGCCGCACTCGCCGAGCACGGGTTCCAGGCGGTCTGGGTGGAGGACGCCCTCAGCGCCGGGATCGAGCCGGAGGAGCTGCTGCCGGAGCCCGTCCGCGCGGCGACGGCGGCGCGCGTCGCGTCGGGGCTCGACCACGCGCGGGCCGCGCTCGGCGGAGGCGGCGCGCTCGCGCCGCACGCGCTGAAGGACCTGCAGGACGTCGTCGCCCTCATCGCCGGCAGCATCCGGGACTCACCGGGCGCCGCGCTCTGCCTCGGCGACCTCGCCGCCGCCGACCAGTACACCCACCGCCACTCCGTCAACGTGACCGCGCTCGGGCTGCACCTCGCGCGCGTGCACTGGCGGCGCGAGGGCTGGGTCGACCACCGCGGGCAGCGGCGCTGGGACCGGCTCGACCGGCGGCTCGCCGTGCTCGGCCTGGGCCTGCTCTTGCACGACATCGGGAAGATGGCGGTGCCGGCGGAGGTGCTCGACAAGCCCGGGCCGCTCGACGCCGCCGAGTGGGAGCTGATGAAGACGCATCCGACCGCCGGCGCGGCGCTGCTCGAGACCGCCGCGATCAGCCCGCTCGTGCGCAGCGTGATCCGCGATCATCACGAGCGCGTCGACGGCAGCGGCTATCCGCGCGGCCTCGCCGGGGAGCGGCTCGGGGAGATGCCGCGGCTCGCCGCGGTGGCGGACGTCTACGACGCGATCACGAGCGAGCGGCCCTACGCCGCTGCCGCGCCGCCGCACGTCGGCGTCTCGGCGATCACCGACGGCAGCGGGACGGCGTTCGATCCCGGCGTCGTCGCGAGCTTCCAGCGCGTCGTCATGCCCTATCCCGTGGGAACCGAGGTCGAGCTGCACGACGGCTTGATCGGCGTCGTCGCCCACGTCGACGAGGGCCGGCCGTACGAGCCGCTCGTGCGCTTCGCCGGCGGCGAGCGGCGCATCGACCTGCGCGGCCACGCCGGCTGACGCCGCCGGCTCAGGGCGTGTAGCGGGCGAGCGCCGTCGCCATCCGGTCCTGCAGCACGCGGGCGCCGGAGGGGTTGACCCGGTTCATCAGGAAGGCGAAGGCGACGTCCGTCCCGTCGATCGTCGTGCAGTACCCGGCCAGCGCCGACACGCCGGAGAGCGTGCCGGTCTTGCCGCGGCAGCGGTCCTGCGCCGCCGTGCCGCGCATCCGGCGCGCGAGCGTCCCGCTGCGGCCGGCGATGGCCAGCGAGCCGGTGAACGCCGCCTCGCCGTTCATCTCGCCCAGGAGCGCGACGACGTCGCGCGGGGTGGTGCGGTTGGCGTGCGACAGGCCGGAGCCGTCGACCACCGTGGGCGCGATGCCGATCTCGGCGAGCTCGGCGCGGACGACGCCGGCGCCGGCCTCCGTCGTCCCGCGCCCGGCGACCAGCGCGCCGACGGCCTTGAGCAGCGTCTCCGCCGCGTAGTTGTCCGACGGCTGATTCGTGAGCGCCGCCAGCTCCACCAGCGGCGGCGACTCCCACGCCGCGACCGGGACGGCGCCGAGCGGCGTCGGGCCCGTGCCGGCGGGCGCGCCGACCCAGATCCCGCGGGCGCGCAGCGCGCGCGTGAAGGCGCGGGCGGCGAAGCGCGCCGGCACGGCCTGGAAGTACGGCGAGCGCTCCCCGGTGAGCCCGCGGTTGAACGTCAGCGCGCTCAGCGGCCCGACGTAGGCCGACGTGCGGAAGGCCGACGACGGCGGGCCGCGGAGCTCGTCGAACGCCGTCTCGTCCCCGACGACCGCGCCGGTGATGGTGAACACGCCCGCCGCCTCCATCCGCGCGGCCAGGGCGTCGATCTCCTCCTGCCCGAACGTCGGGTCGCCGGCGCCGCGGAGGTAGACGTTGCCGTAGATGGTCCCCACCGCGTCCCGAGTGACGTCGGCGCTGACCTGGGTCACCAGGCGGGCGTCCGCGCCGAGCGTCCGCAGCGCCGTCGCGGTGGTGTAGAGCTTCTCGACCGACGCCGGCGTCCGCGACACGTCGGGGCGCCGGGCGTAGATCGGCACGCCCGTGGCGAGCTCCACCGCCAGCGCCCCGGAGCTGCCGCCCGCCCAGCGCATCTGCGCGGCGAGCGCGCGCTCCGTGGCCGCCGGCCCCGCCGCGACGGCCGCGGGAGCGGGCAGGGAGGCGAGCAGCCAGACGAGGGCGGCGATGCGGCGCACCGCCCACAGACAACCCGATGGCGCGGCGGAAGTCGCGGCCGGCGGCGCAAGTCGCCGCCCACGGCGGAGCTTCCGCCGAGCGCGGAAGTCGCGGCCGGGCCGCCGCCCCTCGCCATAATCTGAACCCGGGCCTCATGGGAGACGTCGTCAAGCTCGCCGAGCCGCCGAGCCGCCGCCGGCGGCCGTCGTCGAAGACCGCGCTCGTCCTGGGCGGCGGGGGGTTCACCGGCGCGGTCTACGAGATCGGCGCCCTGCGGGCGCTGGACCTGCTGTCCGTCAACCGGACGGTCTGCGACTTCGACGTGTACGTGGGCACGAGCGCCGGCTCCCTGGTGGCCGCCCTGACCGCCAACGGGATCACGCCCGAGCAGATGATGCGCGTGGTCAACCGGCAGGAGCCGCTGCCATTCGGCGACATCGACCTCGGGACGCTTCTGCGGCCGAACTACCGCGAGTTCCTCACCAGGGCCGTGAAGCTGCCCGTCCACGTGGCCGGGCTGGTCCGCTCGGTCGGGCGCACGCTCGGGTCGTTCTCCACGGTGGACCTCGGCATCGCCCTGGCCGAGGCGCTGCCGTCCGGTCTCTACACCGGCCGCGGCGTGGAGAAGTACGTGCGCACCGTGCTCGCCGAGCAGGGCCGCTCCGACGACTTCCGCGACGTCGCGGGCGAGCTCTACCTCGCGGCGACGGACCTCGACACCTGCGAGCGGATCGTCTTCGGCGCCGAGGGCTGGGACGACGTGCCGATCTCCACGGCGGTGCGCGCCTCCACCGCCCTGCCGATGGTCTACGAGCCCGTGCGGGTCAAGGACCGGGAGCTCGTCGATGGCGGGATCGTGTCGACGACGAACCTCGACATCGCGGTCGAGGCGGGCGCGCGGTTCATCGTCGTGCTGAACCCGCTCGTCCCGTACGTCAACGACTTCCGGAAGGAGATCCCCACGCTCCTCGGCACGCGCGTGCGGCGCGTGTCCGACATGGGGTTCCCGAAGATCGCGTACCAGACGTTCAAGCTCGTCGCCTATCAGCGCCTGCACGAGATGGCGCGCCAGTGGCAGGAGCGCTACCCCGGCGTCGACATCGTCCTGATCGAGCCCGAGCCCGACGACGAGCTCATGTTCCAGACCAACATCCTCAACTACGGCTCCCGGCTCGACGTCGCCCGCCACGGCTTCCAGTCGGTGACCGTGAAGCTGGCCGCCGACTACGAGGAGCTGCGCGAGGTCTGCCAGCGGCACGGGATCGAGATCTCGGCGACGCGGGTGCGCAGGGTGCTGCGGCACTTCTCCGACGAGGAGCACGAGAAGCGGCGCGCGTGGCGCCGCATCCTCGAGCAGACGACCGGCGCCCTGCTGCGCCAGTCGGCGGCCGACTGAGCTGAGCCGAGCGGCTCAGTCGGCGTACAGCGCGTCGAGCTCGGCGGCGTACTTCTCCGTGATCACGTTGCGCTTGACCTTCAGCGTCGGCGTCAGTTCGCCCGTCTCCTGCGAGAAGTCGTGCTCGAGGAGGTGGAACCGCTTGATCCGCTCCGGCTGCGCATAGCGCTCGTTGACGCCGTCGACCACGCTCTGGACGAGCTCGCGCACCTTCGGCTCGCGCGCGAGCGCGGCGGGATCCTCGGGCAACCCGTGCTCGCGCGCGAAGTGCACGATCTCCTCCGGGTCGAGCGTGAGCAGCGCGACGGGATAGGGGCGGCGGTCGCCGTACATCACCGCCTGCGAGATCCAGCGCGACTGCTTCAAGTCGTTCTCCGCGTTCGCCGGCGTGATGTTCTTGCCGCCGGAGGTGATGATGATGTCCTTCTTGCGGCCCGTGATGTAGAGATAGCCGTCGTCGTCGAGGCGCCCGAGGTCGCCCGTGTGCAGCCAGCCGTCGACCACCGCGCCGAACGACGCGTCGTCGTTCTTCCAGTAGCCCTGGAAGATGTTCGGCCCCTTGAGGAGCACCTCGCCGTCGTCGGCGATGCGGATCTCCTGGCCGGGCAGCGCGCAGCCGACCGAGCCGAGCCGGTGGTGCGCGAGCGTGGAGTTGGTGGCCACGGTCGCCGTCTCCGTCATGCCGTAGCCCTCGAGCACCGGGACGCCGCAGGCGAAGAAGAACTCGAGGATCTCCTTGGCGATCGGCGCGGCGCCCGTGACCGCCTGGCGCAGGTTGCCGCCGAAGGCCGCCCGCACGTTCCGGTACAGCTTCTCCTCGGCCTCGTCGAAGTGCGCCTGCAGATCGGCCGGGACCGGCTGCCCCTGCGCTCGCAGCCCGCGGACGGCGAGGCCCACCTTCGTCGCGCCCGCGATGAGCTGCGGGTCACCGTGCGCGGTGACGGCGGTGTAGAGCTTCTCGAAGATCCGCGGGACCGACGGGATGTACGTCGGCCGGACCTCGGACAGCTCGGACAGGATCTGCTTCGGATCGCCGCTGAAGTACGCGATCGTGGAGCCCAGGTCGAAGGCGGCGAGCTGGATGAGCAGCGCGAAGGAGTGCGCGAGCGGCAGGAAGAGGTAGACCACCTCGCCCGGCTCGAGCGCCTCCTGGTGCTCGCACATCGTCACGACGTCGCGGTAGTTGCCGTGCGAGAGGACGCAGCCCTTGGGCGGCCCGGTCGTGCCCGAGGTGTAGATGATCGTGTACGTGTCCTCGCGGGTGACCGCCCGCGCGCGCTCCTCGAGCTCCGCGGCGTCGCGCGCGCGGCCGCGCGCGCGAACCTCCTCCAGCGGGACGGCGCCGCCCGTGTCGCCCGACGGGTCGATGACGACGACCGTCTCGAGATCCGGCAGCCGGTCGCGGACGGCAGCGATCTTGGCGAGCTGCTCGGCGTTCTCGCAGACGATCGCGCGCGACTCCGAGTTGCCCGCCACCCACTCGCACTCCTCCGGGGAGTTCGTCGGGTAGATCGGGACCACGACGGCGCCGGCGCTCGTGATGCCGAAGTCGACGTAGCTCCACTCGGGGCGCGTGGTGGAGAGCAGCGACACCCGGTCGCCCGGCCGGATGCCAAGGTCGATCAGGCCGCGCCCGATCTCCGAGACGATCTCGCCCAGCTCCGCGTAGGAGACGTCGTGCCAGGCGCCATCGGCCTTGTGCCGGACCGCGACGCGGTCGCCGAACTGCCGCGCGGCCGATCCGATCAGGTCGGCGATCGTGGCCGACCCCGTGCCATGGCCGGACGCCGGCACGGCCGTGCTGCTCTGCATGGCTCCTCCTCTCGCCTCCAGAAGGGGCCGATTATGAAGGGCGCGCCGTGCGGGCGCGCCGCTGCTGACGGGGGGTCAGGCGGGGATGGTGGAGGCCGCCGGCGTGCGCGCGGCGTTCTGTTCGCTGAGGTTGGCCAGGAACAGGGTCTTGTCGATGCGACCTTGGAAGATCGGTACACCCATCTCCATGCACTTCTCGATCACGTCACGGCGCTCCATGCCGGCCTCGCGCGCGAGCTCCGTGGGCGTGAGGTGGATTGCCATCGTCTGACGACCTCCTGTGAGGTTTGCAACGTAACGGCAAGGTACCGCCTGATCCGGACGCTCTCAATGGGGATCTGCTCAACACCCGCTAAACATCGAGGGCGGGTTCGCCTGGGAACCGCAGCCGCCCATCACACCGGATTGGGGATGTCGATCCAGTGGTGCTCGACGCCGAACGAGGCGGCGAGCCAGTCGCCGAGGCGGCGTACGCCGAAGGTCTCCGTCGCGTAGTGGCCGGCGGCGATGAAGTGGATCCCGGACTCGCGCGCGTCCGCCATCACGTGCTCGCTCGGCTCGCCGGTGAGGAAGGCGTCGAAGCCTTCCGCGACGGCGAGCGGGAGCCGCGAGGCGGCGGCGCCGGACACGATCGCGAGCCGGCGCACGCGCCGCGGTCCCGCGTCGAAGACGAGCGGCGTGCGCCGGGTCACGGCCTCGACGCGGGCGAACAGCTCGGTCGCCTCGACGCCGTCGCCGGCGAAGCGGGCTGCGCGCCCGATCTGCGCGAAGGCGTCGTGCTTCGCGCAGCCGAGCGCCTCGGCGAGCAGCGCGTTGTTGCCCACCTCGGGATGGGCGTCGAGCGGGAGGTGGTACGCGGCGAGCCCGACGTCGTGCTTGAACAGCGGCCGGAGCCGCTCCGCGAGCACGGGGCTGAGGCCCGTGGGAAGGAAGTTCCAGAAAAGGCCGTGGTGGACGAGCACGAGCTCGGCGTCGAGCTCCACGGCGCGCTGGATCAGCGGCCGCTGGGCGGACACGCCGGTGACGATCCGGCGGACCTCCGACCGCCCCGGGACCTGCAGGCCATTCGGCCCGTAGTCGTCGAAGGAACCGGGGTCGAGGAGGTCGTCGAGGGCGCGGATCAGCGCGTCGATGTGCGGCATTCGACCACCCGGGTTTTCGATCGCGGATTCCTGGTGAGACCGATCAAAGGCGGCGTGCCGGACGGCGCCGGCCGGCACGGTAGGGGACTCGTTCCCGGACGAGACGGGGAGACCGGTGGAGGCTAGGCGAACCATGGGCGCGCCCGCACCGCGCCCGCCCGGACGGAGCGATCACGAGCTGGTCAGCGCGGTCCGGCGCGGCGACGACCGGGCCTTCGAAGCGCTCTACGGCCGCTACCAGCGCCGCATCACCGCCTACGTCGAGGGGATGGTCAAGGACTCCGCGCGCGCCGAGGACATCACGCAGGAGGTCTTCGTCTCCGCGCTCCGGCGGATGCGCGCGACCCACCGGCCGATCACCTTCAAGCCTTGGCTCTACGAGATCGCGAAGAACGCGTGCATCGACGCCTATCGCCGCTCGCGCCGCGCCGAGGAGATCTCGTACGACGCCGAGGGCGGCCTCGCGCCCGCCGACTACGGTCGCCTCGTCGCCGTCGGCGCGGGGCCGGTCGAGGCGATCGGCTCCAAGCAGCAGCTCGAGCACCTGACGGGCGCGTTCGGCGGCCTCTCCGACACGCATCACGAGATCCTCGTCCTGCGCGAGTTCGAGGGGCGGAGCTACGCGGACATCGGCGAGCGGCTGGGGATGACGCGGCCGGCCGTGGAGAGCACGCTGTTCCGCGCGCGCAAGCGGCTCGGCGAGGAGTACGAGGCGCTCGCGTCCGGGCGTCGCTGCCAGGAGGTCCAGGGCCTCGTCCTCGATGGCGCGGTGCCGGGCCTGGGCGCGCGCGACCGGCGCAAGGTCGCGCGCCACTTCGCGCACTGCCAGTCCTGCCGGCGCCTCGCCGCGCTCACCGGCGTCGAGATCCCGGCGGCGCTGCCGAAGCGCGCGGCGGACAAGCTCCGCAGCCTCCTGCCGATCCCGGTGTGGTTCGGCCGCGGGGGAGGTGGAGGCGCCGACCTGGCCGCGGTCGCGCAGCTCTCGGCCGGAAGCGGCGAGCCGCTGGTGCAGGCGTGGAGTAAGGCGCTCGCCGCCCTCGTGGCCGTGGCCCTCGCGGGCGCGGGCGTCGGCGTGCAGCCGCCGGGGCGGACCAAGCAGGAGGCCGCGATCGCCGCGACGTACGAC
>DATMVH010000389.1:0-2109 GCA_035563395.1 Solirubrobacteraceae bacterium | reverse complement strand
GGCCTGTGGGTCGCGGGCACCGCCGAGGCGCGCTATCGCCGGCCGGACATCCCGGCCGCGCTCGCGGACGTCCCCGACGACGCCCCGGCGATCCTCATGATCCACGACCCCGACCTCTTCCCGCGCGTGCCGGGGCGCGTGGCGCTGACCGTGGCCGGCCACCTCCACGGCGGCCAGGTGAACCTTCCGCTCCTGCGCCGCGCGATGCTGCCGACCCGCTTCGGGGAGCGCTACCTGGCCGGTCTCGTGGTCGAGGCCGGGCGGCATCTGTACGTCTCCTCCGGGCTCGGCACCTCGGGCCTGCCCGTCCGGCTGCGCCGGCCGCCCGAGATCCCGCTGCTGCGGTTGAGCCGCGCGGCTGCCTGAACCGGCGCGCGGTGTCCCGCCTTCTGCGGAGGGCATCCGGCGCCTGCATCGAAAGCAGACCGGGTATCCGCGCCGCGTTCGCCGCTCGGCGCTCAAGGCCGACGCCGCGCGGACCGATGACACGGTCACCGGCCGGGACGTCGCGCAGGGAGCGACAGGCCGGCAACGAGACCTGTACGCAGCGGCGACCGAAGACTGGCGTTTCGACCAATGACCTTGAACCTGGGCATCCTGCTGGCGCTCGCGTGCGCGATCGCCACCCAGCTCGCCTTCCTCTACAAGCACCGGGGCGCGAACGCGGCGCCGTCCGTCGACGTCCGCCACCCGCTGCGCAGCGGCAAGGGGCTGTTCGCCTCGCCGTGGTTCGCCGTCGGCATGGGCGTGGCGCTCGGCGCGTGGATCCTGCACGTCGGGGCGCTGGCCCTCGCCCCGCTGTCGGTTGTCCAGGCTGTCCTGTCCGCCGGCGTCGTGATCCTCGCCGTGCTGGCCGAGCGCCTGTTCGGCTTCGACGTCGGCCCGCGCCAGTGGCTCGGCGTCGGCATGACGGCCGTGGGCCTCCTGCTGCTCATCATCACCATCCCGGCGCACGAGGGGGCCCACTCGGCGTACTCGCTCGCCGGCATGATCTCCTTCGAGGCAGGCATGCTCGTCATCGGCGCGCTGCTGATCTCCGGGCCGCGCCTCGGGGCCCCGGACCACCACCACGGGATCATGCTCGGCGCCGCGGCGGGCGTGCTGTTCGGCGTCTCCGACGTCGCCATCAAGGCCCTCACCGGCCTGGGCGGCGTCACCGAGGTCCTCTTCTCGCCGTGGCTCGCCGTCGCCGTCGCGGCCTCCGTCATCGCGTTCTACGCCTCGGCGCGCGGGCTGCAGGACGGGGACGCGGTGCCCGTCATCGCCGCCACCTCGACGGCCGCCAACGTGTCGTGCATCCTCGGCGGGATCATCGTGTTCGGCGACCCGATGCCGTCGGACACGCTCGGCATCGTCCTGCAGGCGCTCGCCTTCACGCTGGTCGTCGTCGCCGCGATCCTCACGCCGCCGCCGGTACGCGCCGCCGCGGCGAACGCCACGCCGTAGCGCCGGATCCCGGCGCGTTGCCACGCGCGTCCGCGACCGGGTAGCTTGTACGGATCGGCGGACGTCTGCGCCGATCTGGATGAAACGGGAGCGGAGGAGGGGCATGGTCGCCGTCGAGGACTCGATCACCCGGAAATCGGCGCGGCGGCCGCGCTGCCGGCGGAGCGCTTCGTGCTACCGCTGCGAGAGCTGATCCGCGACCTCGACGTCCACGTCGTCGCCGGCGAGGCCGGGCTCGACCGGCCGATCCGGTGGGTGCACATCTCCGAGCTCGCGGACCCGACGCCGTGGCTGTCGGGCGGCGAGCTCCTGCTCACGACGGGCATGCAGCTCGAGGCGGACGCCGACCAGCGCGCCTACGTGGAGCGCCTGGCCGCGCACGGCCTCGCCGGGATGGGCTTCGGCACGGGGTTCGCCCACGCCGAGGTGCCGGTCGGCGTGCGCGAGGCCGCGGCCGCGCTCGGGTTCCCCGTGTTCGAGGTCCCCTACCGCCTGCCGTTCATCGCCGTCACGGAGAAGGCGTTCACGCACCTCGTCAACGAGAGCTACGGGGTCATGCAACGGGCGCTCGCCGCCCACGAGCGGCTCGAGCGGATCGTGCTGTCCGAGCGCGGGCTCGACGGCGTCGCCGGCGCGCTCGCCGGGCTCGTCGGCGGCCCGGCG
>DATMVH010000388.1:0-3384 GCA_035563395.1 Solirubrobacteraceae bacterium | reverse complement strand
ATGCGGCCGGGGCTCGACGCCGCGGTGGCAACGGCGCGCGCGCCGCGGCGCTGACCGCCGCGTCGCCCGCGTGTCGAGCCTGGAAGGCCGCGAATGGGGCCGGCGGTCCATACCGGCCGGACCGCCGCCGCCGCATGATGCTCGTCATGACCTCCCCGAACGCCGACACGCTGGTCCGCCGCATCGTCCTGGTCCCGACGAGTCCGCGGGACGAGCGGTCGGACGCCGTCCGGCGCTACCGCATGGCGCGGCTGCGCCTCGAAGGCCGCGAGGTGCCGCACGAGTCGCGGTTCTCCCACCTCAAGCGCGTGTACGACTGATCGCTCCCACGGCAGCGCCCCGCCCGCCGGACGACCGGCGGGCGGCCGCACCTCCGGGCGCGGGGAGGCTTCATTTGCGCCTTACACGGGACCGGTACGCTGCGGCGTGAGATGCACAACTCCGCTCCCACCCCCGCCCATCGCTCGGGCTCCGCCGTCAGCACGTTCGGCAAGCGCGCGCTCGCATGGATCATCGTGGCCGCCGTCGCCGTGCTGGCGCTCAAGGTCCTCGCCGGCGTGGTGATCGGCCTGGTCACCGCGGTCTTCACGACCGTGCTGGTCCTCGCCGCCGTCGTCGCCGTGATCTGGGCGTGGCGCCGCCTCTGACGCATTGGCCTATCTGGTCATCGCCTTGTCCTTCGCGCTGGCCGGCGGCATCGTCGGCAAGCTGAAGGGCTCGTCGTTCTGGATCTGGTTCTTCGTCTCCGGGTTCCTGCCGTTCGTCGGGCTGATGGCCGCCGTCCTCTACCGGACCGAGCGCGACGAGCTGCGCCGCCAGTGCCCCGAGTGCGGCAAGGTCGTCAAGCTGCACGACCAGGTCTGCACCCGCTGCGGCGCCGACCTCTACTTCCCTGACGTCGCGATAGCGCCCGAGTCGGCCGCGAGCCGACGATAGACTCGGCGCTTGCGCTTCGGTTCCCCGACCCCGGAAAGGAGGTAGCGCAAGCGATGATGCGTGCGGTCGACGCGATCATGGAGTGCCTAAAGGCGGAGGGCGTCGACGTCGTATTCGGGTATCCCGGCGGCGCGAACCTCCCGACCTACGACGCGATGTACGACTCGGGGATCCGCCACATCCTCGTGCGCCACGAGGCCGGCGGCGGCCACGCCGCCGAGGGCTACGCCAAGGCCTCCGGCCGCGTGGGCGTGTGCTTCGCGACCTCGGGCCCGGGGGCGACGAACATCGTCACCCCGCTCACGGATGCGATGATGGACTCCGTTCCCGTCGTGTTCTTCACGGGCCAGGTCCGCACGGACCTGCTGGGAACGGACGGCTTCCAGGAGGCGGACACCTTCGGCATGACCATGCCGATCGTCAAGCATTCCTTCATGATCCAGCACCCCGCGGAGATCCCCCGCGTGGTGCACGAGGCCTTCCACATCGCCCGCACCGGGCGGCCCGGACCGGTCCTGATCGACATGCCGACCGATCTCACCCGTGCGGAGATCGACTACGAGCCCGTCGGGGACGTGAAGCTGCCCGGCTACCAGCCGACCACGGAGGGCAACTCCAAGCAGATCCGCCTCGCCGCCAAGGCACTCGCCAACGCGCGGCGGCCCGTGCTCTACGCGGGCGGCGGCGTCGTCAGCGCCGGCGCGTCGGCCGAGCTCACGGAGCTGGCGCTGTCCGACCGGCTGCCGATCACCTGCACGCTCATGGGCCTCGGCGCGTTCCCGGCCCCGCACCCGCAGTGGCTGGGGATGCTCGGCATGCACGGCACTCGCACGGCGAACTACGCGATGGACGAGGCGGACCTGATCGTGGCGATCGGTGCCCGCTTCGACGACCGCATCACCGGCAAGCTGTCGGAGTTCGCGCCGCGGGCGAAGTTCATCCACATCGACATCGATCCCGCCGAGATCTCCAAGAACGTCCCGGCGCACATCCCGATCGTGGGCGACGCGCGGAACATCCTCGCGCGCCTGCTCGTCGAGTACCGCGCGGTGTCCCCGGACCCGGGCCGCCTGAGCGAGTGGTGGGAGCGGATCGAGCGCTGGCGCGCGCAGTACCCGCTGCGCTACGAGGACTCCGAGGACACGGAGATCAAGCCGCAGTACCTCATCCAGGCGCTCTACGAGGCGACGAACAGCGGCGACTGCATCCTGTCGTCGGACATCGGCCAGCACCAGATGTGGACGGCGCAGTACTTCCACTTCTCCAAGCCGCGGCGCTGGATCAACTCCGGCGGCCTGGGGACGATGGGCTTCGGCCTGCCCGCCGCGATGGGCGCCGCCGTCGCGCGGCCGGACGTGCAGAACGTCCTCATCAGCGGCGACGCGTCGATCCAGATGAACATCCAGGAGCTCGCGACGTGCGCGACCTACGGGATCCCCGTCAAGGCCGTGATCATGAACAACGGCTACTTGGGCATGGTCCGCCAGTGGCAGGAGCTGTTCTGGGACCGCCGCTACTCCGCGGTCGAGATGAGCCAGTGGCCGGACTTCGTGAAGCTCGCCGAGGCCATGGGGTGCGCGGGCGTGCGGCTCGAGGACAAGACCACCCTGGTCGACGACCTCCGCGCCGCGCTGGCCATCGACGGGCCCGTCGTGATCGACGCGCGCGTCACCAAGGAGGAGTCCGTGTATCCAATGATCGCGCCCGGCCAGGCCGCGCGGAACATGGTCGGGTGACGGCGGTGGGCGACCCCGGGACCAAGGAGCTGCTGAGCCTCGAGGAGCTCGAGGCGGCGGCCGGCGTGCGCACCGGCCGCAAGCACATCCTCTCCATCCTCGTCGAGAACAAGCCCGGCGTCCTGACCCGCATCGCGGGCCTGTTCGCACGCCGCGGCTTCAACATCGACACGCTCGCCGTCGGGCCGACGGACGACCCCGCGCTGTCGCGCATCACGCTGACCCTCGACGGCGCGATGCACCCGATCGACCAGGTGACCAAGCAGCTGCACAAGCTGGTCAACGTGCTGAAGATCCGCGACCTCGAGCCGGCGGAGACCGCGGCGCGGGAGATGGCGCTGTTCAAGATCTCCGCCGACGGCGGCACGCGCGGCGAGGTCATGCAGGTGGTGGAGATCTTCCGCGGGAAGATCATCGACGTCACCCGCCGGGCCGTGATCGTCGAGGTCACCGGGTCGCACGACAAGATCGAGGCCTTCGAGCGCCTCGTGCGGCCGTTCGGGCTGATCGAGATGGCGCGCACGGGCGAGATCGCCATCGCCCGCGGCCGCGGGGAGACCTGAGCTCCTGATGCGGAACGCGCGCCCGCGAACCGCGGGCGCGCGCCGCCGTACCCTGGGACCCGCATGACGACGTCGGCCGGCCGGGAGCGGCCCGGGCTCGCGCTCCACGGCGCCGCCCGGGCCGAGTTGCGCAAGCGCTGCGAGCGCGC
>DATMVH010000387.1:0-6320 GCA_035563395.1 Solirubrobacteraceae bacterium | reverse complement strand
AACGACCTCGTCGTCGCAGCCGGCGGCGGCGGCGAGCGCCGCGGCCGGCACGTCGAAGCGCGCGGAGGACCCGCCCGCCGCCGCCAGCAGCGCGCGGGCCACGGCCTTCAGGGCCGGCTCCTCGACCGTCGCGCGCTCGATGAAGAAGACGTGCAGCCCCTTGTCCCTCGCCGAGGCGAACAGCAGGCAGCGCGCCGGGCGCCCGTCGCGGCCGGCGCGCCCCGCCTCCTGGTAGTAGGCCTCGAGCGAGCCCGGGACGGACTCGTGGCAGACCGTCCGCACGTCCGCCTTGTCGACGCCCATCCCGAACGCGTTGGTGGCCACGACCACCGGCGCCTCGCCGTCCATGAAGCGGCGCTGCGCCTCCGCGCGCGCCTCGCGCGGCATGCCGGCGTGGTAGGCGAGGACCTCGACGCCGAGCTCGTGGCCCAGCCGCGAGGACAGCCGGTCGCACTCCGCGCGCGTGCCGGCGTACACGATCGCCGGCAGCGCCGCGGGCTCCGCGAGCGCGGCCGCGATCCCGCGGTGCGACGCCTCCTTGGTCGCGCACGGGACGACGGCGAAGGAGAGGTTCGGCCGGTCGAACCCGGTTGCGACGCGCACCGGGTCGCGCAGCCCGAGCCGCGCGACGATGTCCCCGGCCACCTGCGGCGTGGCCGTCGCCGTGGACGCGAGGATGGCCTGCGCCCCGAGCCACCGCGCCGCGTCGGCGAGGCGGAAGTAGTCCGGCCGGAAGTCGTGCCCCCACTGCGACACGCAATGCGCCTCGTCGACCACGAACAGCCCGATGCGCGCCTGGCGGATCCGCTCCAGGAACCCGGGCGAGGAGAACCGCTCCGGCGCCACGTAGAGGATGCGGGCGCGGCCCGAGACCGCGCGCTCGACCGCCGCGCGGTTGGCCGCCGCGTCCTGCTGCGCGTTCACGAGGGCGACGCGCCCCGGTGCGACGCGCTCGAGCCCCTCCACCTGGTCCTGCATCAGCGACACCAGCGGCGTGACCACGAGCGTGAGGTCGGCCCGCATGAGCGCGGGAAGCTGATAGCAGAGCGACTTGCCCGAGCCGGTCGGCATGACCACGAGCACGTCGCGCCCTGCGAGGGCCGCCTCCACCGCGTCGCGCTGGCCCGGCCGGAAGCCCGGGAAGCCGAAGACCTCGCACAGCGCCGCGTCCGGCTCCGTCGCCGTGGCGAACGGGCGCGGCGGGTCGGGACCCAGGCCGGGCAGGGCCGGGGCGATGAGCGGGTCGGTGACGGTCACGGGCGGACGACCATAGCCCCTGGCCCGGTCGCCACGCGGCGCCTGCGCAGAGTTGGTGCAAAGTCGGCGCACCTGGCCGGGCGAGCCCGCCGGCGACCCGCCGCCGGCACGCGCGAGGGCGGCGCTCAGGCCCGCGCGAGCGGCAGCTCGAACGCGTCCTTCGACTGCGCGTGATCGGAGCCGGCGAGCGGATACTCGCCCGTGAAGCACGCGTCGCAGTGCGTGTCGCGCGAGCCGCCGATCGCCTCGTAGACGCCCTCGAGCGACAGGTACGCGAGCGAGTCCGCGCCGAGCTCCGCTGCCACCTCGGCCTCCGTGCGGCCGTGGGCGATCATCTCCTCGCGCGTGGACATGTCGATCCCGTAGTGGCACGGATGGCGGATCGGCGGCGCGGTGATGCGCATGTGAACCTCGCTCGCTCCCGCGTCGCGCAGCATCTGGACGATCTGGCGCGTCGTGTTCCCGCGCACGATCGAGTCGTCCACGACGACTAGGCGGCGCCCGGCGACGACCTCGGGCAGCGGGTTGAACTTCATCCGCAGGCCGTGGCGCCGCAGTTCCTGCCCGGGCTGGATGAACGTCCGGGCGACGTAGCGGTTCTTGACGAAGCCGTCGTCCTGCGGCAGCCCGCTCCCCCGGGCGAAGCCGCGCGCGGCCGGGTTGCCCGAGTCGGGAACCGGGATGACGAGATCGGCGTCGGCCGGCGCCTCGCGGGCGAGGATCTCCCCCATCCGCCCGCGCGCGACCTGCAGCACCTGGCCGCCGAGCCGCGAGTCCGGCCGGGCGAAGTAGATGTGCTCGAACACGCACAGCGCCTGGCGCTCGCCGCGCACGGCCATCCGCGTCTCGATCCCGCGCGGCGTGAGCGAGACGACCTCGCCCGGCTGCACGTCGCGCAGGAAGCGCGCGCCGATGATGTCGAACCCGCACGTCTCCGACGCGACGCAGTAGTGGTCGTCGAGCAGGCCGAGCGAGAGCGGCCGCAGCCCCGCCGGGTCGCGGAAGGCGACGATGCGGTCCTTCGTCATCACGACGGTGGAGTACGCGCCCCGGATCCGGCGCATCGTGTCCGCCACCGCGTCCTCGATCCGGTCGGCGGGATGGGTCGACAGGAGCGCGGCGATGATCTCCGAATCCGACGTCGAGCGGAACGAGACGCCGGACGCGCGCAGCTCGCCGTGGAGCTCGACCGCGTTGACGAGGTTGCCGTTGTGCGCCAGGGCGACCTCGCGCCGGTCGGCTCGCCACACGGGCTGCGTGTTCTCCCACGAGTTCGCGCCGGTCGTGGAGTACCGGACGTGGCCGACCGCCATGTCGCCCTGTAACGCGCGGAGCTTCTGCTCGTCGAACACCTGGCTGACGAGCCCCTTGTCCCGCATGGCCATGATGTGGCCGGACTGCGCGGCGGCGATGCCCGCGGACTCCTGCCCGCGGTGCTGGAGCGCGTACAGCGCGAAGTAGGCGAGCCGGGCGACGTCGGCGCCCGGGGCCTGGATGCCGAACACCCCGCACTCGTCGCGCGGGCCGTCGCGGAACTCGATGTGGTCGGGTGGAGAGGAAGTCAAGGAGCCGGTCGTGCGAGACGCGGCGGGGACCGGAGGAAGGGCGCAGCGTAGCAACGGCATCGGACTTGTCCGGGACGGCGAAACCGCGCAGGTCCCGCGCTCCCTTGCGCGGTGGTTCGCACGGATACCCTCACTCGCGCGAACAAGAAGAAGGAGCGGACATGGCCGTCGAAACCCCGGTCACGCTGGATCGCCGGCGCATCCAGGAGCTGATCCGGCGCGAGGAAGAGCAGCTGAACGCGCGCACCCCGGGGTCCGAGAAGATGTTCCGGCGCGCGAATCGCGTCCTCAGCGCCGGCGTCGCGTCGTCCTACCAGCTGCGCGACCCGTGGCCGATCTACCTCGAGCACGGCAAGGGCCCGAAGGTGTGGGACGTCGACGGCAACGAGATGTGGGACTTCCACAACGGCTTCGGCTCGATGGTCCAGGGCCACGCCCATCCGGCGATCGGCGCCGCGATCGCCGAGCGCTACGGCCGCGGCACGCACTTCGCCGCGCCGACGGAGGACGCCGTGGTGGTGGCCGAGGAGCTCGCGCGCCGCTTCCGGCTGCCGACGTGGCGCTACACGAACTCCGGGTCGGAGTCGACGATGGACGCCATCCGCATCGCGCGCGCGTACACGGGACGCGACACCGTGATGAAGATCTTCGGCTCCTATCACGGCCATCACGACACGGTGATGGTCTCCATCGGCGTGGAGTACGACCGGATCGGGGACCGCGACGACCTCGCGTCGCTGCCCTACGGGGCCGGCATCCCGCAGGTCGTCGCGGACCTCACCGTGCCGGTTCCCTTCAATGACGCGGGCGCGATGGAGCGGCGCATCCGGCGCCTCGACGCGGAGGGTCGCAAGCCGGCCTGCGTGATCATGGAGGCGGCGATGATGAACCTCGGGGTCGTCCTCCCCGAGCCCGGCTACCTCGAGGAGGTGCGGGACGTCACGCGGCGCCACGGCATCGTCCTCATCTTCGACGAGGTGAAGACCGGCCTGGCGATCGCCGCGGGCGGGGCGACCGAGCGGTTCGGCGTGACGCCCGACATGGTCACGCTCGCCAAGGCGCTCGGCGGCGGCGTCCCGACCGGGGCGATCGGCGGCACGGAGGAAGTCTTCTCCGTCGTGGCGGACGGCAGCGTCTACCAGGTCGGCACCTACAACGGCAATCCGCTCGGGATGGCCGCGACGCGCGCGAACCTGCTCGACGTCCTCACGCCGGACGCCTACGCGCATCTCGACCACCTCAACGAGCGCATCCTCACCGGCTGCGAGGAGGTCATCCGCCGGCACGGACTGCCGGGCTACGCCGTCGGCGTCGGGTCCAAGGGCTGCGTGACCTTCTCCCCCACCCGGATCGTCGACTACGAGACCTTCAGGGCCAACCAGGACAAGGACCTTTCCGAGCTCGCCTGGCTGTTCAACATGAACCGCGGGATCTTCATGACGCCCGGCCGCGAGGAGGAGTGGACGCTGTCCGTGACGCACACGGACGAGGCGGTGGACGCCTACGTCGCCGTCTTCGACGCGATGGCCGCGGAGCTCACCGCCTCTAGCCGGCGGCCGTTTGCGCCGCGCGCGCTCGCGGGCTAGGGTGGCGCGCCGACCGCTCCGGCCCGGCAAGGGCCGCCGACGACTCCGGAAGAGGGAGAGACGCACGTGAGGTACCGAACCGTGTCGAGACGGACGGGGATCGCCGCCGCCGCCATGTCCGCGCTCGCATTCGGGGCGCAGGTTCCCGCCGCGGCCGCGCAGGCGCCCGCCGCCCAGCGCTCGATCGACCTGGCCGTCGAAGGCCTCGGCGGCGAGGAGGCGCTGGAGGGTCTCAACGCCTTCCGGCTCCAGGCCAGGGGCAACGTCTCGATCTTCGACGAGGGGCCCGAGCCCGGCAACACGGTCTCGCCCGCGGCGACCTTCCGGCTCGTGCTGACCTACGACCTCCGCGGCTCGCGCCTGCGCGCGGACTACGTGCGCACGAGCGTCGGCACCGACCGCCGCGTGAGCGAGGTCGTGGTCGGGCGGCGCGGGTTCATCTCGGGCGCCGACGCGAACTTCCAGCCGCCCGGCGACAAGGCGATGACCTCCGACCGCTGGGCCGCGATCACGCGCGAGCAGCGGCTGCTGAACCCGCAGGTGTACGTGCGCGACCTCCTGGCGCGGCCGGGGCGGGGAACCGCGGCGGGCCGGCGCACGCTGCGCGGGCGTCCGCACCGCGTGCTCGAGGTCCGCGGGGACGCCGTGCCGGTCCGGCTCTACATCGACGCGCGCACGGGCCGGATCTCCCGCCTCACCACGCAGGACCACAACTACAACCGCGGCGACGTTCCGACCGTCGTCGACTACGCCCGCTGGCGCCGCGCCAACGGCGGCGTGTGGTTCCCGCGGAGCGTCACGCTGCGCCAGGCGGGGCAGGTCCTACAGCGCCACACGCGGTCGGCCGTCCGCGCCAACCCCGCCGTGCCGGCGGCGCGCTTCCGCTTCCCGACGGGCGTGCAGGCGACCTATGACGGCGACCTCGCCGCCCGCGGCGCGCGGACGACCGAGTGGCTGATGACCTTCGCGCACCTCGGCTTCATCAAGGACGGCGAGGCGGACGTCATCACGCCGCGCGTGGTGGCCTCCGGCAGCACGCTGATCCAGGGCAACGGCAACCAGTCGATGATCGTCGAGCAGCAGGACGGCATCGTGGTGGTCGAGGCCGCGCTGCACGACTACCGCGCCGAGGCGCTCATCGACTACATCGAGCGCACGTACCCGGGCAAGCCGATCCGCTACGCGACCGTCAGCCACCACCATTCCGACCACGCCGGCGGCCTGCGGCCGTTCGTTGCCCTCGGCGCCCGCCCGGTCGTGCACGAGAACGCGGTGTCGTTCTTCGAGGACGTGCTCGCCGTGCGCGGGTCCGACCTGCTGCCGGACCGCCTCGACGAGAGCCAGGCGCAGGCGAACATCCTCCCGGTGCCCGCGAGCGGAGCCGCCGTGACGCTCGAGGACCCGGTGCGGCCGGTCACCGTCCTCGCGGAGCCCACGGACCACGCGACCACCACGGTCCTCGTGCACGTGCCGAGCGAGGGCGTCCTGTTCGTCAACGGCGACACGTACACGCCCGCGAATCCGCCCGGTCCGGCGGCGCGGACGCTCGACCAGACGATCCAGGCGAACGGCCTGACGGTCAACTGGATCGTGGGCGGCCACGGCGGCGTGATCTCCTACGCCGACTTCCTGGCCGCGATCGCCGGCTAGCAGCGACCGCGGGGCGCCGGCGCATGCGCCGGCGCCCCGCGTCAGTGCAACAGCCGCGCGAGCCCGTCGGCGTGCTCGCGCGCGAGCTCCTCCACGGGCACGGCGAGGAGGCCGTGCCGGCCGCCGAGGCGCAGCTCGTCGCCGCCCGCCGTGCCGAGGATCGTCGCCGCCGCGCCGAAGGCGGCGAAGGCGTCGTGGGTGCCGGAGACCACGAACGCCCCGGGGCCCTCGCCGAACAGGACGGCCTCGGAAGCGAGCGCCG
>DATMVH010000386.1:0-15087 GCA_035563395.1 Solirubrobacteraceae bacterium | reverse complement strand
GAGCAGGTCGCGCGCGACCGCGAGCCACGCGACGTGCGAGGCGGTGATGCCGTGGACGGCGAGCACGACGGCCTGCGCCTCGCCGGGCGGCGGGCCGGCTTGCGCGACGTGCAGGGCGCCGCCGTCGACGGGAACGTCGAGGGAGGCGTGAAACGGGTTGCCGGCGGGGGTCATCGTGGTGGCGCGGATGCTACGGGGCGGCCGGGCTATGGTGCGCACATCGGCCGCCGACGGGTGCGCGCGCGTCCGGGCGGGGGGACGGCCGTTCCGCGGCGATGGAGGGTCCGATGCTCACCGAGAAGTCCAGGCCCGTGATCGAGGCGACGCTGCCGGTCGTCGGGCAGCACGTCGGTGCGATCGCCCAGCGGTTCTACGAGCACATGTTCGGCGAGCACCCCGAGCTGCTCGACGGGTTGTTCAACCGCGGCAACCAGGCCGAGGGCACCCAGCAGCAGGCGCTGGCGGGATCGGTCGCGCTGTTCGCCACCGCGCTGGTCGAGCACCCGGACCATCTGCCCGAGCACCTGCTGTCGCGCATCGCCCACAAGCACGCCTCCCTCGGCCTGCGCCCCGAGCTCTACCAGGTCGTGCACGACAACCTGATGTGGGCGATCGTCGACGTCCTCGGCGACGCCGTCACGCCCGAGGTCGCCGCCGCCTGGGACGAGGTCTACTGGCTGATGGCGCGGGCCCTGATCAACCAGGAGCGCGGCCTCTACAGCGCCCGCGGCGTCCGGCCCGAGACGGTCTGGCGCGAGTGGGAGGTGCAGGAGAAGGTCCGCGAGACCGAGGACGTCGTCTCCTTCCGCCTCAAGCGCGTGGACGACCGGCTGGTGAAGACCTCGCTGCCCGGCCAGTACGTCACCGTCAACGTGCTCATGCCCGACGGCGTCCGTCAGCCGCGGCAGTACAGCCTCACCCGCGCCGACGACGGCGAGCACCGGTTCTTCGCGGTCAAGCGGGTGCGCGGCGACGGCACGCCGCCCGGCGAGGTGTCCAACCTGCTGCACGACACGGTCGACGCCGGCGACCGGCTGACCATGTCGCTGCCCTACGGCGACGTCGTCTTGGACGACGCCGGGCAGCCCGTGGTCTTCGCCAGCGCCGGCATCGGCGTCGCGCCGATGGCGGGCATGCTGTCCCACCTCGTGGCGGCCGGATCGCGGCTGTCGATCACCGTGCTGCACGCCGACCTCGACGAGGACTCCTTCCCGCTGCGCCGGCAGGTGCTGGACGACGTCCGCGCGCTGCCCGACGCCTCCATGCACGTCTGGTACGAAAACGGCGCCCACGGCTCGCTGCCGGTCGACGGCCGCTTCGGCGGCATGATGAACCTCGACGACGTCCGGCTGCCCGAGGGCGCGGCGTACTACCTGTGCGGGCCGCTGCCGTTCATGCGCGACATCCGCAGCGTCCTGCTCGACCGGGGCGTGCCGGCGTCCGACATCCAGTACGAGGTCTTCGGCCCCGACCTCTGGCAGGCCGACGCGGACTGACTCGCCGGACGGGTCGCACGACGCCGACCCGCCGCACGCTCGACGCGCAAGGCCGCGCGCGAGCGGCGTTCCCGCGGCGTCGGCGGCCGGACGCTGGCACGCCGGCGGAGACAAGCGTTTCGCGACCGAACGCCGCGCACGCTCGCAGGGTGAAGCGGAAGCGGGTCGCCTAACCCTGCGCCGTCGCCTCCGCGAAGAGCCGGTCAAGGATGGCCTCGATGAGCCGTTCGAGCTCCGTGCGGTGGTTGAGCGGCAAGCTATCCGCGCGCTCGTATCGCATGGCTCCTCGTTCCTTGGTATCGAGCGCTCCGACCGCGATGTTCGCGTGGCCGTCACGGTACGCCGTGAACTCGACGACGCTTCGCACGCCGGTGCGGACCATCGTCATCGGCATCGCATCGATGAGCTGTCGTGATCTCGCGGGAAGCTCAGCGATGCGGTGGAGCCTTCCACTGGCCACTGTGCTCAGAGAAGAAGCCGACGTGCGTTCCGTACTCACTGCGCTCGCGGCGCGGTTCTCCCGAGATGGTCGCCACGGACCGAGATTGGCACTTCCGGCCTGTCGCCGCACGGTCGCGGCCCCGACGAGCCTGAGCGGGGAGGGGAAATCGCAGCGAGCGTCGTCGGGCGCCGCGCGGGCTAGATGCTCTCGATCACGACGACCGGAATCTCGCGGTCCGTGCGGGTCTGATACCGGTCGTAATCCGGCCAGACCTCGGTCATCTCGCGCCAGAGGCGCTCGCGCTCCTCGCCTTCGGCGACGCGGGCGCGGGCCCTGAAGCGGTCGCCCTTGACCTGCACGCCGACTTCCGGCTCGTCGAGCAGATTCAGATACCACCCGGGGTGCTGCGGATTGCCTCCCTTGGAGGCGACGATCACGTAGTTCCCGTCGATCTCCCGGAAGATCAGCGCCTGGGTGCGCTCGCTGCCCGACTTGCGACCCACGGTCGTGAGCAGCAGGATCTCCGTGTCCCGGCGCCAGCGGTAGCCCTCCTCGCCGTCGGTGGCGCGGTACCGCTCGACGTGCTCCGGTCCGTGCAGGTACGTGGTTGACATGGGCCCCGGACTACCCGCAGCGCGGCGATCCGAGCCCGTCGTGTCGGCGCGAGCGCTCGCAGCTCGATGGACACGGCCGACGAGACTGCCCTGCATCGTCACGCTGCTCGTGCCACCGACGTGGATGTCGACTCCGGCGTCGCTGGCCCAGCGGCGGCCGTCTCGCGCGACTCAGCCAGGCTGCAGGCAGGCGGTCGCCCGTCGCCGCTGGAGAAGGGAGCCCCGCGACGGGCTCGGCCGAGGCGTGGCGCGCTCAGTCCCGGTTGTGGTTGACGACCTCCACGTTGTGCCCGTCCGGGTCCAGCACGAACGCGCCGTAATAGCCCGGGTGGTAGACCGCGCGCTCGCCCGGGGCGCCGTGGTCCCGGTATCCCGCCGCGAGCGCGGCGGCGTGGAACGCGCGCACCGTGGCGTCCTCGCGCGCCGGGAACGCGAGGTGGACGTACTGGGTGAGCGGCCGCTTGTCCCGGACGAGCGAGAAGCTGTAGTCCGGGCCGGCGAGCTGGACGCGGCCGGGCTCGTCGTGCTCCAGGCGCAGCCCGGCGTGCGGGGCGATCGTCGTGTAGAAGCGCCGGGAGGCCTGCGGGTCGCGGACGCGGATCCACAGGTGGTCGATGCAGCCGGGGGGCACGGCGTCCTCGCGGTCGCCGTGGACGGCCTCGACGCTGTTGCCGTCGGGGTCGAGGAGGAATCCGCCGTAGTACGTCGGGCCGTACTGCGTGCGCGGGCCCGGCGCGCCGTCGTCGCGGTAGCCCGCGTCGACGCCCGCCTGCCAGAACGCGTCGACCTGCGCGCGGTCGCGGGCGCGGAAGCCGACGTGGAGCCCGCGCGTCACCGGGTGCTCGCGGTCGGTCGGCCCGATGTCCCAGTCCTCCCACTCGACCAGCGCGGCGTCCGCATGGCTGGGCTCGACGCCCAGGACGCCCAGGACCGTGCGATAGAAGCGCTCGGAGGCCGCGAGGTCCGAGACGGCGATGCCGACGTGGTCGAACACCCGGCCGAGGCTACCGTCGAGGAGCCGTCGAGCAACTCGACGCGGCTGCTCGGCCCATCTGCTTCGCCCGCCTGACGAGGCCTCGGAGCACCCTCCGTCCGGGCGCACCGACGCTTTCCCCGCCGGCCGCGAACGGGTGTTGCAGGATCGCCGGGACGCGGACGGCCGCCTTCGCGGTCCCCGTGGCCGCGAGCATCCGCGGGCGCCGCGCGATGCGCGGCTTTCGGGCGTACGCCTCTGCTCGGGTCGTGGAGAAGCGCTCGCCCGCAGCGCCGGAGATCACCCTGTCGGGCGTGCTGTGGGGTCCTGACCGTCCTTGGGCGAGGCCGGCCGGCTGAGTGGAACTTCATGCTCGGCGATCGCACCGGCCGGCCGATCGACTTTCACGTCGTCGTGCTCGACGACGACGGCGGCGGCGTCTTCGGCCGGCCCCGGGACGGTGGGCGGTGGCCCGCCGACGCGCCGACCACGGAGCCGACGCTCCGCGGTCGGCGCGTGCGCTGCCTCACGCCGCACGCGTAGGTGGCATTGCACACGGGCTACGAGCCGGACGCCGACCTCTGGGCCGACGTGCCCGCGCCGTGCGCGCGCTTCGACATCCCCATCCCGGACGACTTGCGGCGCTTCAGAAGCCTCGGCTGCCCCGGAAAGCCATGGCCCTGACGCGATGGGATCCTGTCCGGCGGCACTGATCGCATGGCACTCCGGCCGGCTCGCGCGGCGGCGGAGAGTGGCAGCGGGCCTCACCGGCGTGCGGGCCAATCGCTTGCACCGCCGCGTCGCGGTGGGCGAGAAGGCGTCGGTCGCGGAACTGGACGTCGAACCGCAGCTCGGGCGACGATGCAGGCATGGAGCAGAGCATCACGGTCGAGATCGCGGCACCTGCAGAGCGCGTCTGGGAGGTGCTGACCGACGTCGAGCATTGGCCGGAGTGGACCGAGACGGTCACCTCGGTGAAGCGGCTCGACGAGGGGCCGCTGCGGCCCGGCTCGCGCGCCACGATCAACCAGCCGAAGATCCCCGAGACCGAGTACGTCGTGACCCGACTCGACCCTGGGCGGTCGTTCACCTGGGTCGCTACCGGTCCGGGCGTGACGACCACTGCGCGGCACGACGTCGAGGTGTTGCCAGGTGGCCGCAGTCGCGTGACGCTGGCCGTGGAGCAGGGCGGCTGGCTCGGGTCGGTGATGGGCCGGTTCTACCGCGGGCTGACCGATCGCTATCTCGCGAACGAGGCCGATGGCTTGAAGTCGCGCTGTGAGGGCGCGCGCGATGAACTCAGCAGCGGCGGCCAGGCGTGATGTTGTGCCACGGTCGCATGTGAGCGACGCAGTTTCGTAGGCGCGCATGTGAAAGCACCGGCACCGCGACTCCTGCGTTCCATGCCTCGGTGCGATGTTCGACACCCGAGGAGGGATCATCCCGAGCGGCGCGACCGGAGAGGTTCGGCCGCGCGGATGCCCTCGTCCGCAGCCGGCGAGCCGTAGACGGGCAATCGTGCGCGCATCAGGGTGGACCCGCGCGCGGGGATCATGGCTGTGTCGGCAGCCGGGGGTCGAGGTACTCCGAGATGCGCTGGGCTGCCGGCGGATCGATGTTCGCCAGCACCGCGACCACGTAGCCGGATCCGGGGTAGATCCTCAGGTCGCCGTTCGTGCCCGGTGCGCCGCCGCTGTGGCCTACCCAGCCGTTTCCGCCGGCGTCGCGAGCGTCTTCGAAGCCGTAGGCGTACTTGATGCCGGGCCCTGTGTTCATTCGTCCGGTGATCAGCCGCTTCGTGGAGTTGGGATCGAGCAACCTGTTCCTCACCAACGCGTGGGCGAAGCGCGCGAGGTCACCGACCGTCGAGTAGCCGCCACCGGCGGAGGTTCCGCGATCGGGAGCGTGTCGTCATTCGGAGCCCACGCGGTCGCTCCCGGTGGCTTCGTGTATCCGATCGACCGGTCCGGGACCCGGTGGTGTTCGGGCAGCGATCCGCTCCCGGTCATCCCGGCGGGCGCATGAATGTGCGCCTGCACGTAGTCGTAGTAGCTCTGCCCGGTCACCTTCTCGATCACGACACCGAGGAGAATGAACCCGTAGTTGCTGTACGCCCAGCCGCTGCCCGGCTCGAACTCGAGCCCGCGCTCGCCGTACGGCTTCACGTGGTCGTCAAGCGCGCGAAGCCGCTTGCGATGGGCGTCGAAGTCGGGGCCGAAGATGTCGCCGGTGCCGCCGGTGTGGTCAGGAGATGTTCGATGGTGACCTTGGTGGCCACGTCGCGGTTGGGGTGATCCGGAAGGTAGGTGCCGAGGGGAGCGGTGAGCTTGACCTTGCCGGCCTCGACCAGCTGCAGGATCGCCACCGCGGTGAGCATCTTGTTCATCGACCCGATCCGAAACCGCGTCCGCACGGTGTTCGGGATCCGTCGCTCGCGGTCGGCGAGGCCGTAGGCGCGGCTGAACAGCACCCGCCGCTCCTTGGCGATCAGCACCGCGCCGGAGAACTCATCCGCGGCCGCGAGCCTGTCGGCGCGAGAGGCGAGCGCGTTCAACGCGTCCGCTTGGGTCATCCTGTGCAGGACGAGGTCGACGGCGCGTGCCGGCTCCGGGGTCACCGGAAGCGCGATCCGCGCGTTCGCATCCGAGCCGACCGGCTCGAAGCGGATGCCGTCGACTCCGGCGCGCAATGGACCTCGGCTGTCGACAGCGGCGAGGCGCAGGCGCACCGTCTCGCCCGCCCAGCGGGAGCGGTCGGCACTGACGCCGCTCGGCTGGCGCCGGTCCGGATCGCCGGCCGACGTCCTGAAGACGTTCACCAGGACGTCGTCGGGCGCCATTGAATCGATCGGCGCCGAGCGAGCGAGGACGTCGATCCGGAACTGCTGATTGTCCGGCTCGTCGTGCGCGAGTGTCTGCGGGCCGCCGAAGCCGCCGACCCCGGCGTAGAACACGGTCAGCTGGAGCTTCAGGCGACCGTGCAGCTTCACGTCCCGGTACAGGATGCGCGTGCCGGGACCGTTCGTTTCGGTCACCGCCGCGATCTTGCCCTGGGGCGGATCCGGTAGATCGAAGGGAACGTTGGGATCGCTGTGAGTGCGATCGGGTGACTTCCGGCCGTCGGTGTAGACGAACCAGCCCCCGGCCCCGGCGCCGACGGCCTGCCAATCGTTGAGCACGCCGGACGCGAAGTCGTCCATGACGACCGTCCCGCCGCCCTGCCGCGGACCGTGAGACTGCTTCGGCTCGCCGTCGCCCGCGGTGAGGAAGGCCGCCAGCGCGGCCGACACGATCAGTGCTCGCGCAACGACCCACGCGAGCCGAGATCTCCTCGAACGGCGGCGCGACGACGCCGAGGCGCCGGATCGATCGGTGCGCATCTCGCTCATCACTCTCCCGCTTCCAGCGCCGCGCGTCGATCGAGTCCGATCCCTTCCAGGCCGATTCAGAGCCGGGGCCGCATCGACAGGCGATGCGGTGGCCGTCTCGGCGTTCTGGTCCTCGAGGTACGGCTTCACATCCGCGGTGCGGTCGCCCGGGCCAACAGCGGCGGGCTCCAACACTGTCCTTCCGCGTGCCTGCTGGCACGCCCGTGTCACTACCACGTTGCCCCTGCGGGGTCAGCGCGGCGTCAGCGCGCGGGCTCGAAGGCCTCGACGAGCCGCTGCAGCAGCCGCACCAGCGTGACGTAGTCGTCACCGGGCAGCGCGTCGCCGACGCGGTCTCGGATCGTCCCGACGCGTGCGGCCAGCTGCCGCCGGCGCTCGGCGCCCTCGGGCGTGAGCTGCAGCCCGGCGTCGGACTCGGACACCCAGCCGCCGGTGGCGAGGCCATCGACCACCCCGTCGACGACGTCCGGCGCGTCGAACGGCGCCAGCGCCGCGGCGAGTTGCTCGCGCGTCGAAGGCCCCGCGGCCAGCGAGGCCAGCACCTGCCATCCACGCCGGTCGACGCCGAACGCCGCGAGCTCGCGGGCGAACGCGGCGTCGAGGCGCGCGTCGGCTTCCTTCAGCCACCAGCCGATCGGGCGGTGCAGTGGGTCGGTCACCTCATACAGGATGTCGCGTACCGACCTGTGGCACGATCTCCACGTGACAGCCACACTCGCGGAGGCGCGGCACCTGCGCGACCTCGCGCTGCTCCGGCGCGTGCGTGACCGGATCGACCGGGACTACGCGCAGCCGCTGGACGTCGAGGCGCTCGCCCGCGGCGTGCACATGTCGGCCGGCCACCTCAGCCGCCAGTTCCGGGCCGCCTACGGCGAGTCGCCGTACAGCTACCTCATGACGCGGCGCATCGAGCGGGCGATGGCGCTGCTGCGGCGCGGCGACCTCAGCGTCACCGAGGTCTGCTTCGCGGTCGGCTGCTCGTCGCTCGGCACGTTCAGCAGTCGCTTCACCGAGCTGGTCGGGATGCCGCCGAGCGCCTACCGGCGGGACGCGGCGAGCGCGACGGCGGGCATGCCGCCGTGCGTGGCGAAGCAGGTGACGAGACCGATCAGGAATCGAGAAGCGCCGGTCCCGAGCCGCGGCTAGCGTGCCCGGCATGGACATCACCATCCATCAGGCGCTCCTCCCCCACGACGACCCGGAAGCCTCGCTCGCCTTCTACCGCGACACCCTCGGCTTCGAGGTCCGCAACGACGTCGAGTACGCCGGGATGCACTGGATCACCGTCGGACCTCCCGGCAACTCCAGCACGGCCATCGTCCTGTACCCGCCGGCGGCCACGCCGGGGCTCACCGACGAGGAGCGCCGCACCGTCGCCGAGATGATGGCCAAGGGCACCTACGCCAGCATCAACCTGGCCACCAGCGACCTCGACGGCACCTTCGAGCGGCTGCAGGCCGGCGCCGAGGTCGTCCAGGAGCCGACGGAGCAGCCGTACGGCATCCGCGACTGCGCCGTCCGCGATCCCGCGGGCAATTTGATCCGCATCCAGGAGCTGCGCTGAGCCGCCCGTGCGCCTCGCCGACTTCCCCCGCCACCCGCTGCTCTTCGGCCCGTCTCCGGTCCACCCGCTCGAGCGGCTGACCGCCCACCTCGGCGGGGCGGCGCTGTGGGCCAAGCGCGAGGACTGCAACAGCGGGCTCGCGTACGGGGGCAACAAGACGCGCAAGCTCGAGTACCTGGTCGCGGACGCGCTGCGGAAGGGCTGCGACACGCTCGTCTCGATCGGCGGCGTGCAGTCCAACCACACCCGCCAGGTGGCCGCGGTCGCCGCCAAGACGGGGCTGAAGGCGGTGCTCGTACAGGAGAGCTGGGTCGATTGGCCGGACGTGGTCTACGACCGGGTCGGCAACATCCAGCTCAGCCGGATCATGGGCGCCGACGTGCGGCTGGTCGGCGAGGCGTTCGGGATCGGGTTCAAGCGCAGCTGGGAGGAGGCGATCGAGAGCGTCGAGCGCGCCGGCGGCAAGCCGTACGCGATTCCGGCCGGCGCCTCGGATCACGAGCTCGGCGGGTTGGGGTTCGCCGGCTGGGCGGCGGAGGTCGAGCACCAGGAGCGCGAGCTCGGCGTGTTCTTCGACACGATCATCGTCTGCTCGGTCACGGGCTCGACGCAGGCCGGGATGATCGCCGGCTTCGCGGCCCAGGACCGCCCGCGGCGGATCGTCGGCATCGACGGCTCGGCCACGCCGGAGGAGACGCGGGAGCAGGTAGCGCGCATCGCGCACCGCACGGCCGAGCTGCTCGGGGTCCGCGGGTTGCGCGACGACGAGATCGTCCTCGACGACCGCTGGCACGCGGGCATCTACGGCATCCCGGACGCCAAGACCGTCGAGGCGATCCGGTTGGCGGGCCGCCTCGAGGGCATGCTCACGGACCCGGTCTACGAGGGCAAGTCGATGGCCGCGATGATCGACCTCGTCGCGTCCGGCGAGATCGGCGCGGACTCCACCGTGCTCTACGCGCACCTGGGCGGGCAGCCCGCCCTCAGCGCCTACGCCGCGCTGTTCACGTAGTGCACGCCGGACTTCTACCGTGGACGGAGCGCATGCGCCTCGTCGACTCCCTCCCGGCCGACCCTTCTCCGGACGCCCTGCTCGACGCCTTCACCGAGTGGACGGCGACCCTGGGCCTGGCGCTCTACCCGCACCAGGAGGAGGCGGTGATCGAGCTGCTCGACGGACGGCACGTGGTGCTGGCCACGCCGACCGGATCGGGCAAGTCGCTGGTGGCGACGGCGGCGCACTTCGCCGCCCTGGCCGAGGGCCGGACCACGTACTACACGGCGCCGGTCAAGGCGCTGGTGTCGGAGAAGTTCTTCGCGCTCTGTGCCACTTTCGGCGCGGACCGCGTGGGGATGCTGACGGGCGACGCGGCCGTCAATCCCGAGGCGCCGATCATCTGCTGCACGGCGGAGGTGCTCGCCAACGTCGCGCTGCGGCAGGGCGCGGACGCGCCGGTCGGCCAGGTCGTGATGGACGAGTTCCACTTCTACGCCGACGGCCAGCGCGGCTGGGCGTGGCAGGTGCCGCTGCTGGCGCTGCCGCAGGCGCAGTTCGTGTTGATGTCGGCGACGCTCGGGGACATGACCGCGATCGCCGCCGACCTCACCCGCCGCACCGGGCGCGAGACGGCGATCGTCGACGACGCGATGCGGCCGGTGCCGCTGTCGTACGCGTGGTCGGACGAGCCGCTGCACGAGCTGCTGGAGGAGCTCGTCGCCGCCGACCGCGCGCCGATCTACGTCGTGCACTTCACGCAGGCGGCGGCCAACGAGCGCGCGCAGGCGCTGCTGTCGGCCAACCTCTGCACGCGCGAGGAACGGGAGGCGATCGCGCGCATGATCGGCGGCTTCCGCTTCACCCCCGGCTTCGGCCGCACGCTGTCGAAGCTCGTGCGCCGGGGGATCGGGGTGCACCACGCGGGCATGCTGCCGCGCTACCGGCGGCTCGTCGAGCGGCTGGCGCAGACCGGGTTGCTCAAGGTGATCTGCGGGACCGACACCCTCGGGGTCGGCATCAACGTCCCCATCCGCACGGTCGTGTTCACGGGCCTCGCGAAGTTCGACGGGTCGAGGTTCCGGCTGCTCAAGGCGCGCGAGTTCCACCAGATCGCCGGCCGCGCGGGGCGCGCCGGGTTCGACACCGCCGGCCACGTCGTCGTGCAGGCGCCCGAGCACGTCATCGAGCGCCGGCGTGCGCTGACGAAGGCCGGCGACGATCCGAAGAAGCGCCGCAAGGTCCAGACCCGCAAGCCCGCCGCCGGGACGGTGAGCTGGACGCAGGAGACGTTCGAGCGCCTGCGCGGCGCAGCGCCCGAGGTGCTGGTGTCCCGCATGCGCGTCGACCACGCGATGATCCTCAACGTGGTCGCCCGCCGCGGCGACGCCGTCGAGGCGATGCGCGCGCTGATGGAGGACAACCACGAGGACGAGCGCGGGCGCCGGCGGCTGGTCGAGCAGGCGCGGGCGCTCGGCGACGAGCTCGTCGCCGCGGGCGTGCTCGAGTGGCTGCCGGAGCCCGACGAGCACGGGCGCGTGCTGCGGCTCGCCGTCGACCTGCAGGAGGACTTCGCGCTGAACCAGCCGCTCGCGTCGTTCGCGCTCGCCGCCATGGACCGGCTCGACCCCGAGGCCGAGACGTACGCGCTCGACGTCCTCTCCGTCGTCGAGGCGATCCTCGACGATCCGATGCCGGTCCTCATGGCGCAGGCCGACCGGGCGCGCGGCGAGGCGGTGGCGCAGATGAAGGCCGAGGGCCTCGAGTACGAGGAGCGGATGGAGCTGCTCGAGGACGTCACCTACCCCATGCCGCTGGGCGAGCCGCTGCGCGACGCGTTCCACGCCTACCGGGAACGGCACCCGTGGATCCGCGAGTCCGACCTGTCACCCAAGTCCGTGGTGCGCGACATGTACGAGCAGGGGCGCACGTTCAGCGAGTTCGTCGCCTTCTACGGCCTCGCCCGGTCGGAGGGTCTCGTCCTGCGGTACCTCAGCGACGCCTACCGCGCCCTGCGCCGCACGGTGCCCGAGCAGCGCAAGACCGAGGAGCTGGACGAGCTCGTCGAGTGGCTCGGCGAGACGGTGCGCCAGACCGACTCGAGCCTGCTCGACGAGTGGGAGGCGCTCGCCCACCCGGATTCGAGGTCCGCCGCCGTGGCGGCCGCGGAGGCCGGCGAGCCGCCGCCTCCGCCCCGGCCGATCACCGCGAACGACCGCGCGTTCACGGTCATGGTCCGCAACGCGATGTTCCAGCGCGTGCGGCTCGCGGCCGGCGACCGCTTCGACGAGCTCGGCCGGCTCGAGGCCGCCGCGGCCGCGCTGACCGACCCGCCCGGGCGCGTCACCATGACCGCCGCCGCCTGGGAGGCCGCGCTGGGCGCCTACTGGGACGAGCACGACGAGATCCTCACCGGGGCCGACGCCCGGTCGCCGCGCATGCTGCTCGTCGAGCGCGAGGACCGCGCCGGCGGACCGCGCACCTGGACGGTGCGGCAGATCATCGACGACCCCGAAGGCCATCACGACTGGGCGATCGTGGCGACCGTCGACCTCGACGCGTCCGACGCCGCGGGCGAGCCGGCGATCCGCACCGCGTCGTTCGCGACGGCCGGGCTCTGACGCACGCCTACGGCGCGAACGCGCGCGTCGTCGCGACGTTGAAGATGTAGGCCCGCCGCTCGCGCTCGGCGGAGCGGTTGGGTCCCGTGTAGTGCGGCGTGCCGTAGAAGTGCATCGTCGCCCCGCCGGCGGGGATCGCGGCGACCACGGCGGTGGCCAGATCGAGCTGCGACTCCGGATCGGCGAGGGCGAGCAGCCGACCTTCGTCCGCCGGGTCTCCAGACACGACGCGATGCTCGAGCAGCGGCCGCTCGTGGTGGCCGGCGACGAACTGCATGCAGCCGTTCTCGGCGTCGACGTCGTCGAGCGGGATCCAGAACTGGACGGACTCGAGCGTGTTCGTCGTCCCCGGCTCGGCGAACGGCTGCTTGGAGTAGGCCATGTCCTGGTGCCACGGGGTCGCGTGGGGATGGCCCGGCGGCTTGTAGATGAGCATGTCGAAGCTGCGGCGCACCTCCGCGGTGCCGAACGCCTGACGCGCGATCTCGAAGCCGCGATCGAGGGCCGCGTTGCGGTCGAACGCCGGATGCGCCGCGCTGGGATGCATCACCTGGCGCGTCACGGCGCCCAGCATGCGGTCGCCGCCGGCTTCGACGTCGCGCCGCAGGATCTCGTCGTAGGCCGCCCGGAGGGCCGCGAGGGTGTCGCCGTCGACGAAGCGCTCGAGGATGAGGAACCCGTCGCGCTTCCACGCGTCGAGCTGCGCGCCCGTAAGACCCACGGCTACGCCGCCCACCGGAAGCCGGTGGCCGCGGGGCGCGGCGGAAGCGGGCTGGACGGCAGGGGCATCGGCGGGTCGTCCTCGTTGTAGGCGCTCGGCGCCACGTCGTTGGGCGCGTCGGCGTGGAAGAGCGCGGCGAGCAGCTCGATCTGCCCGCGCCCGACTCCGAGCTCGCCCATCCCGCCGCCGTACATCGGCCGCCGCTCGCGTGCACAGCGCGCGTAGACCTCGAACAGCGGGCGGAGGCTGCCGATCCGCGACGGCTTGACGTTCACCACGCGAGCGGCCAGCGGCGTCGCGCCGATGTCCTGGGCGCTGCGGATCGGCGCGTCGTAGGACACGCGCTCGAGGTGATCGCCGAGCCGCTCCGCGATCTCGGGCAGGTCGTGCGGGTCCTCGAGGTAGGCGTCCGGGAAGGCGGCGAGCACGTGGTCGTACAAGGCGCCCAGCGCCTCGGGGTCCTCGACCTCGAAGCCGTAGTGGCCCTTGAAGTCGATCGTGTCCACCGCGCCGGTCGCCGCCACCTCGTCGACGAGCGCGGGCGCCCAGGTCGGCTCCGCGTCGAGCTTGAAGCGGACGCCCGGGGCGCGCGCGAGCCGCCGGCGCACCGGCTCGATCGACGGCTCCTTGCCCAGCCCGAGCGAGTTGACGAAGCGCAGCGGCTGCGGCTCCAGCCCGAGCACGTCGTGCAGCGGGCGGCCGGCCTGACGGAGCGCGAGGTCGAGCGCCGCCGACTCGAACGCCCAGTTGCGGAAGCGCCGGGCGACGTCCCATTCCGGCGGCTCCGGCCACAGGTCCAGCCCGGCGAGATGGCCGCAGAAGCCCGCCAGCGTCCATTCGCCCTCGAGCGGCAGCGCGGGACGGGTCTCGTGCAGCGTGGTGCCGTCCTCGCGGAACACGGACACGTCCTCGCCGAGCCCGTCGGCGCCGGCGCCCACGAGCCGCACGTGCGTCGTGATGCGCTCGAAGTCGTGGACGAGGACGGCGTGCAGACGGTCGTACTCGCACGCCTCGACGAAGAGCGGCAGCTCCGCGAGCCGCGGCCACAGCGATTCGCCGTCCATCGTGCTGTTCCCGGGGTTCACCGCCGTCATTGTTCCAGCCGGCGCGCGGTCGTCCGCCGGCGGGTACGTCTCCGGCGATGCGCCCTGCCGCCTTCTCCTCCGCGGGCCGGTGGCTCCGCGGCAACCTGCACACGCACTCGAACCGCTCGGACGGCGTGGCGCCGCCGGCGCAGGTGATCGACGAGTACCGCGCCGCGGGCTACGACGTCCTGGTCCCGACCGAGCACTTCGAGGCCCGGTGGGACTGGCGGGTCACGGACACGCGGGCGCACCGCGGCGAGCGCTTCACGACGCTGCTCGGCGCCGAGCGCAGCTCGGCCGACGGGGACGACGAGGACGTCTTCTGGGTGAACGCGATCGGGCTGCCCGCGGACTCCCCGGCCCGCGACCGGGCGAGCCGCACGACGCGCTGATCCACCGGGCGGCGCAGGCCGGCGCCTGCAACGTCCCGCCGCATCCCGGCCTGACGAACTTCCTGGACTTCGACCGCCTGCCGGCGCAGGGCCTGCACGCTGGCCCTCCGCCTGATCCGGCCAGGAATGTCGAGAGCGACCGCGCGCACGTGGTCGCGGGCGGTCGCGCCGACCCGGCATCCACGGGTGGCGGTCGGACGTGACCGAGGGTGACCCCGCGCTCGAGGCAGCCGTGCTCGACCTCGGCAAGCTCGCGTCGCCCTCCTGGCGGCTCACGGTCATCGCGGCGGACGGCACGCGGGCGTGGACGAATCCGGTGTGGTCGTGAGCGCGGCTCGGCGCACGCGCCAGAAAGCGCCGGTGGGCGACTGCGAGGACTCGAGGGCGGGGAGATAGGCGGCGAGTGGAGACGACGTCCGCCACGCACTCGCTCTGGCTCGATACCGCCCCGCCGGTCGACCTTCCCGCACTCGTCGGGGACCTGCAGGTCGACGTCGCCGTGCTGGGCGGGGGGATCGCCGGACTGACGACCGCGCTGCTGCTGAAGCGCCAGGGCGCACGGGTGGCCGTCGTCGAGGCCGCCGGCGTCGGCCGCGGCGTGACCGGCTGCACGACGGCGAAGGTCACCGCGCTGCAGGCGACGGTCTACTCTCAGATCCGCCGGCGGCACGGGCCCGGCGCGGCGGGGACGTACGCCGAGGCGAGCCTCGCCGGCGTCGAGCGGCTGGCCGCGCTCGCCGCCGAGCTGGCTCCGGACGCCGAGCCCGAGCGCCGGCCGGCGTTCACGTACGCGGCCG
>DATMVH010000385.1:0-2498 GCA_035563395.1 Solirubrobacteraceae bacterium | reverse complement strand
GGGCGCCAGCCGGTCGAGCCCGAGCGCCGCGGACGGCGCGACGAGCACGCGATCGTCGCCGTCCGCGTCCGCCAGCGCCGCGCGGGTGGCGACGTGGTGATCGCCCGGCTCGATCGGGCACGGCCGCTCGCCCGCCAGATGAAGCGTCCAGCCGTCGAGCCGCGGCGGCTCGCGGCGCCCGCGGAGCGCCTCGAGGAACGCGGGTGGCCAGAGGTGCTGGTGGACGTCGGTCGGCATGGGAGGAGGCTGCGCAGGCGCGGGGCTATCCGCGCGGGCGACGGGGGTGAACCGATTCAGTGAACCGGTTCAGAGCAACGACCGTACCACGGATGGCAGCGATTCGGGCACCGGGCGCGGCCGCGACGGCGGCGACTCGGCAGCGCGCCGCACCGGCGGTACGGTTCGGTCCGTGCCCGCGCGGAGACGAGCCACGATCCGCGACGTCGCGGCCGCCACGAATCTCTCCCCGGCCGCCGTCTCCTACGCCCTGCGGGGCATGCAGACGACGGCGGAGACGCAGGCGCGGGTGCGCCGCGCGGCCGAGGAGCTGGGCTACACCGGCAACGCCGTGGCGCGGGCGCTGGCCAGCGGCCGCACGGGGCTGGTGGGCGTGCTCTCCGGGTCGCTCGAGGACCTCGGCGAGCAGCGCTTCGTCGAGGCGCTGGGCCGGTCGCTCGGCCGCCACGACCTGCACATGCTCGTCGCCGACGCCCGCGGCGAGCCCGAGCGGGAGCGCTCGCTGGCCACCCGGCTCGGCGGGCAGTGGGTGGACGGCCTGGTCGTGTCCGCGCTCGATCCGTCCGCCGGCCTGTGGGAGGAGCTCGGCGAGCGCCTGCCGGTCGTCGCGGTCGGCGACGCGCTCGGCGGGCGCACGGTCGGGCAGGTGCTGTTCGACAACCGCAGCGGCGTGACGATGATGCTCGAGCACTTCCACGCCCTCGGCCACCGGCGGCTCGCGGTCCTCACCCCGAGCCGCCCGACCACCCCGGACCGCCCGGCGGAGCTCGTGGTGGCGGAGGTCTGCGCGCGGCTGGGGCTGGACGCGACGATCGTCAACTCGCCGCACTCCGTGGACGGCGCGACCGAGGTCGCCGCGGCCCTGCTCGCCGCCCGCCCGCGCCCGACCGGCGTCTTCTGCCTGTCGGACTCCATCGCCTGCGGCGTCTACGTCGCCGCCGCGGACCGCGGCCTCGCCATCCCGCGCGACGTGTCCGTCGCGGGCTACGACGACCATCCGGTCGGCCGCGTCATCCGGCCCGCGCTGACCACCGTCGACTGGAACCTCGACGAGGTCGCGACCGCCGCGGCCGACCTCCTCGCGGCCGCCGTCGCGGGCCGCCGCCGCCCGCGCGGCCGGGCGCGCGTCCGGGTCGCGCCGACGCTCGTCGAGCGCGGATCGATCGGCGCGCCGCGCGCCGCCCGCCGCCGCCGGCCGGCCGCCGCCCGCTGACACGCGTCGTCATCCGGGCAATCCGCCGGCGCAAGCGTTTGGGTGCCACGACCCATGGGCAGAGCTGCAGCGATGCACCGGAGACCCGATGGGGAGGAGCGACGGTGGACGCAAGCATCATCCTCGGGCTGATCTTCGCGGTGGGCACCGCGGTCGCGACGAATCTCGCGTTCCTGTGGAAGCACCGCGGCGCGGTCGCCGCGCCCGCGGTCGACGTGCACCGTCCCGTCCAGAGCGCGGCGCAGCTCTTCCGGTCGAAGTGGTGGGCGATCGGCTGGGCCGTCGCGGTGGTCGGGTGGGTCGGTCACGTGGGCGCCATCGCCCTGATCCCCCTGTCGCTCGCCCAGGCCGTCATCGCGGGTGGCTTCGTCCTGCTCGCCGTCCTGGCCGAGCGGATGTTCGGCTTCGGCCTCGGGCGGCGGCAGTGGGCCGGCATCGCGCTCGTGGCCGCCGGGCTGGGGTTCCTGGGCGCGACCGCGCCGCTGGACGCGCACGCGGCGCGCTACTCGCTGCTGGGGATCGCCGCGTTCCAGACGCTGCTGCTGGTCTTCGGGCTGCTGCTCGTCGCGGTCACGCACAAGGTGGCCGCCGATCAGCACGGGGTGCTCGAGGACGACGCGCCGCGCGACGAGGATCATCCGCGGACCGGCGGCGCGCCGCAGGCGCCGGTCACGGCGCACGCGACGTCGCACACGCCGCACCGGCTTGCGGGCGTCCTCCTCGGCACCGCCGCGGGAATCGCCTTCGCGGTCTCCGACGTCTCGATCAAGGCGCTCGCGGAGGACGTGTTCGCGTCGCCGGGCGCGATCGTCAGCCCGTGGACCGCGACGGCGCTGATCGCGTCCGTCGGCGCGTTCTTCGCGTCCGCGCGCAGCCTCCAGATCGGCGACGCGGTCGCCGTCATCACCGCGACGAGCGTGGCGGCCAATCTCGCCACCATCGTCGGCGGCATCGTCGTCTTCGGCGAGAGCCTGGGCGACGGCACGCTCGAGCGCATCCTGCGCGCGGCCGCCTTCGGGCTCGTCGTCGCCGGCGCGGCGCTCGTCCC
>DATMVH010000384.1:0-16622 GCA_035563395.1 Solirubrobacteraceae bacterium | reverse complement strand
GCCGAGCACGCCCCAGCCGACGGGCGCGAGGAACGGCACCTTCGCCCCCGCGCTGATGCCGGCGTCGACGCCCGCGGAACCGTCGGCGTTCATCACCACGACCGTCCAGGACCCCTGCTCGACGTCCCAGCGCACCGTCTGCGTGTCCGTGCCCTGGGCGGAGGCGGTCCAGAACGCCTGCCGGCTCGGCGGCGTCGACGGCCGCGCCCCGGCGTGGTCGCGGTAGTCCGCGTGGAAGGGCGCGTAGTCGAGGTCGGTCACCGTCGTGTGCGCCGTGCGGTCGAGGTAGCGCTCGACGTCCCGCGTCGGCGCGATGCCCACGAACACCGGCTTGCCGTCGTTGGACGTCACGCGCAGGCGGACCTGGCCGTAGCGATCGCGGTCCAGGAGCCAGCCGGGCACGTCGGCGTCGACGTCGAGCTCCTCGGTCGCGAGGGCATAGGTGCCGGTCGAGAAGCGGTCGGTGCCCGTGGAGAAGTAGCCCTGCTCGTCCTTGCGGGAATCGGCCCACAGGAGGACCCCGCCGGCGGCGAGCAGGCCGACGGCGAGAAGGGCGAGCAGTCCTGCCGACGTGAGCGCCGCGATGCGGGCGCCGACCCCGGGGCGGCTGACTTTCGTGGTGGCTGTGGTGTCGGTCATCGGTGCTCCGGTTCGTCGCGATCGGGACGGCGCGGACCAGCCTTCCACGGCCCCCAGGAGGCGACGACTCGGCCAGCAGGCATGGCGAGGTGCGGGTGCCTCCCCGTCCCGGGAGAGCCTGCTCTGAGCCGCGGCGGGCACGCCGATTGCCCGTCCGTCGCCGCAAACGGTCATCATTCCGTCCGATGGAGGGATCACGGTGACCGGCACGGCGGTGCCGACGCGGCTCGCGCGCACGGGCATGAAGTGGTGGGGATGGGGCGACGACGGCGTCGCCTTCACCCACGAGGACAAGCCCGAGCTCGCGCCGTTCATCCTCCGCCACCTCGCCCTCGACATCCACCGGCCGACGTCGCGGCCGGTCCCCTTCGGCGACCTGGAGATCGCGGAGCCGCTGCTTCCCGGCGGCCTGCGGGCGGCGCTGGAGGCCGCGGTGGAGCCCGAGCACGTGTCCGTCGATCCGCTCGACCGCGTCGTCCACGCCCGGGGCAAGAGCCTGCGCGACCTCGTCCGCCACCGCCGCGGGGAGCTCGGGCGGCTGCCCGACGTCGTCGTGCGGCCCGCCGGCGAGGAGGAGGTCGCCGCGGTCCTGCGCGCGGCGCTCAACGCCGACGCCGTGGTCATCCCGTTCGGCGGCGGCACGAACATCTCGGGCAGCCTCGAGGTGCCGGAGCACGAGGTGCGGACGGTGATCTCCGTCGACCTCGGGCGGCTCGACCGCGTCCTCGAGGTCGACGCCGGGTCACGGCTCGCGCGCGTGCAGTCCGGCGTCTTCGGGCCCGCCCTCGAGCGGCAGCTGAACGCCGCGGGCTGGACGCTCGGGCACTTCCCGGACTCCTTCACCCACTCGACCCTCGGCGGCTGGATCGCCACCCGATCGTCCGGCATGCAGTCGGACAAGTACGGCGACGTGGCGGACCTGACCCGCGCCGTGCGGGTGGCCACGCCGGCCGGCATGCTGGCCACGCGCGCCGTCCCCGTCACCTCGACCGGCCCGAGCGTGCGCGAGATGGTGCTGGGCAGCGAGGGCCGGCTGGGGATCATCACGGAGGCCACCGTCCACGTGCACCGCGTCCCGCCGCGGCGCGTGATCCTCGGCTACCTCTTCCCGGACTGGGCGCGCTCGCTCGCCGCGATGCGGGAGATCGCGGAGGCGGAGGCCTTCCCGTCGGTCACGCGCGTCTCGGACGCCCGGGAGACGCAGTTCTCGTTCGCCACGCGCAAGGCCTCCTCGCCCGCCGACCGGCTCAAGTCCAAGGCGCTCACCACGTACCTGCGGCGGCGCCGCGGATTCGACCTGGAGGCCATGTGCCTCGCCTTCATCGGCTACGAGGGCACGCAGCGCCACGTCACGGAGCAGCGGCGAGCGGTGGGCCGGATCGTCGCGCGCCACGGCGGGCTGTGCATCGGCGGCGGCCCCGGCGCGCTGTACGACCAGAAGAAGTTCGACACGCCGTACATCCGCGACTTCCTGCTCGACCGCGGCGGGCTGGCCGACGTGTCGGAGACCTCGGCGCCGTGGAGCCGGCTCGCGCGGGTCTACGAGAACGTCACCGCCGCTGCCCGCGGGGCGTTCGCGGACCTCGGCGTGACCGGGTGGATCATGTGCCACCTGTCGCACTCCTACCACGCGGGCGCGTGCCTCTACTTCACGTTCGCCCTCAAGCCCTCCGGCCGCCGCGACCCGCTCGAGGAGTACGGTCGCGTGAAGGACGCCATCCAGCAGACGTTCGTCGACTCCGGCGCGACCCTGTCGCACCACCACGCCGTGGGCACCGAGCACGCCCGCTGGCTGGAGGAGGACATCTCCGGGCCCGGCGTCGCGATGCTGCGCGCGCTGTTCGACGGCATCGACCCCGGCGGCAACCTGAATCCGGGCAAGATCGTCTGACGGCCGGGCGCGCCGGCGCGACCGGACGGCGGGCGGGCGTCACTCCTGCGCCGAGGCGTCGAGCGAGGCGATGCGCCACGTCCCGTCGAGCTTCTCCAGCGCGACGGTGTCGCGGCTCGGCTCCTGCCCGGCGGCGCTCGTGCGCACCTCCGCCGTCGCGCGGTCGCCGTCGACGCGCACCGCCCCGACGCTGATGCGCGGGTCGCGGACGCCCGCGAATCCCGCCCGCAACGCGCGCTCGCACGGGATCCCGGCCTGCCGCACGGAGCGCACCAGCCGCGGGGCGAGGATCCGCCTGCAGAGCATGCCGTAGTCCTGCCGCGCGGTCGCCCGCCCGAAGGCGGCGAGCGTCTCGCGGACCCGGTCCTCGTCGCTCGCGCCCCCGCCGCAGGCCGCGAGCCAGGCGACGGCCAGCAGCCCCGCCAGCGAGCGAAGGGTGCCGCGCACAGGGCGCACTTTAGAATGACGCGGACATGGACGGCTCACGCGAACCGATCGGCTCCTGGCTGCGCTGCTACCGCTGCTGGTCGCAGGAGCTCGAGGTGCAGGTCCACTACGAGGGGATCCACCGCATCGACCCGGTCTCGGGGGAGCGCGCCGAGGTCGTCGACGAGATCCAGGAGGCCGTCGTGCAGTGCCTCGACTGCATGCACGACCAGCCGCACCTCGCCTTCCAGGGCGGCCGCATCGAGCCGGTGGAGGACCGCTGGGAGCGGATGGTCGCCGGCACGCCGTGGGTCGCCTCGTGCACGGTGACCGTGGACGCGGACGCGGTCGAGACCTGCTCCGGGCCCGAGGCCGCGGACGCGCTCGCCTACGCCGCCTTCGGCGATCACGGCACGCGGGAGTTCTTCACCCACGTGCGCTTCCACAAGCACGACGAGGAGCAGATCGTCGTGCACCTGCTCGTCGAGCTCTACGCGCGCTCGATCGAGGAGGCGACGATGGTGCTGGAGGAGGCCGCGCGCGGCCAGCTCACCATCACGTCGCTGGCCGAGGAGTCGCGCCCGCCCGCGGCGACCGGCGGCGAGCACCCTCACTGACCCGCCCGGACCACGCCGCGCTCGTCCGCCGGCAGGCGGCGCTCCAGGCGGAGGCCGAGGAGGTCGTCCGCGCGCTCCGGCTGCGGGAGCAGCTCGGCCGGCTCGGGCCGTTCGAGCAGATCGGCAGCTCGCGGTCCGGGCTCATGGTGTGGCGGGACCTCGACGTCGCCGCCCGCTGTGCGGACCCGAGCACGGAGGAGGTCCTCGACGCGATGCGGCCGGTGCTGGCGCATCCCGGCGTGCGCGAGGTGGTGTACCGCCCGGAGCTCGGCTCGCGCAGCCCGTCGGGCAGCCCCGCGGACCAGCGCTGGTACTTCGTCATGCGCTACGACGCCGGCGGCGGGCTCTGGAAGGTCGACGTGTCGCTGTGGCGGCTGGGCGACGCCCCGCGCGAGCTGTACTACGACGCCGACACGCTGGCGCGCCTCCTCACGCCGGAGATGCGGGCGGCCATCCTGTGGATCAAGGACGTCTGGCACCGCCGGCCGTCGTATCCCGACGTGGTCGGCGGGGTGGAGGTCTACGACGCGGTGCTCCGCCACGGCGTCAGGACGCCCGAGGCGTTCGGGGCCTACCTGCGGGAGCGCGGAATGCCCGACGACTGACCGCTCGTCGCGATCTGACCGCGTCGGCACCGAAAAGCGGCGGTTCCGGGTAGCGCCGCGCGCATGAGCGAATTCCCGCCCCAGCAACAGCAGGTGCCCGGCAGCACGGGCGCCATGGAACCCGAGCCCCACGACGAGATGCGCGGCTACGAGGGCCGCGGCTTGCTTTCCGGCAAGCGCGCGCTCATCACCGGCGGGGACTCCGGCATCGGCCGCGCGGTCGCCGCCGCCTTCGCCAAGGAGGGCGCCGATGTCGCCATCGCCTATCTCGACGAGGACGAGGACGCACGGCACACCTGCGGCCTGGTCGAGGCGGAGGGCCGCAAGGCCGCGGCGATCAAGGGCGACCTGAGCGTCGAGGAGAACTGCCGGCGGGCGGTCGAGGAGACCGTCGCGGCGCTCGGCGGGCTCGACATCCTCGTCAACAACATCGCCTACCAGTGCCCGGTCGAGTCCGTCGAGGAGCTGTCGTCCGAGCAGTGGGACCGCACCTTCAAGACGAACATCTACTCGTACTTCTGGTGCACGAAGGCCGCGCTCCAGCACATCCCGGACGGCGGCGCGATCCTCATGACGAGCTCCATCAACGGCCTGCGCGGCAACAAGTCGCTGATCGACTACTCGGCGACGAAGGGCGCCATCAACGCGCTGACCTACTCGCTCGCGCAGACGCTCGTCGAGCGCCGGATCCGCGTCAACGCCGTCGCGCCGGGCCCGGTGTGGACGCCGCTGATCCCGGCGACCTTCCCGGAGGAGAAGGTCGAGGCGTTCGGGGAGCAGGTGCCGATGGAGCGGGCGGCGCAGCCGGACGAGATCGCCCCGTCGTACGTCTTCTTCGCCGCGGACAAGCTGTCGAGCTACTACACCGGCGAGGTGCTCGCGCCGATCGGCGGCGAGACGCTGCCGGGCTGAGGACCGCCTCGGAAACGGGCCGGCCGGCACCCCCCGCGCGGGCGTGCCGGCCGGCTCGTTGCGTGCGGCGACGGCTCAGGCGGCCGGGACGAGCGCGGGCTCGGCGATGACGAGCTGCACCTCGCCGTCCTCGCCGGCCTCGGCGCGGACGGTGGCGCCGTCTTGGAGCCGGCCGTCCAGGATCGCCGCGGTGAGCGCGCGCTCGAGCGTCCGGCGCACGTGGCGCTGCAGCGGCCGCGCCCCGAACTGCGGGTCGAAGCCGTCCTGCGCCAGCCGCGCGACGAGGGCGGTGCTGACCTCGAGCGCGATGCCGCGCTCCGCCTGCAGCCGCGCGCCGGTGCGGGCCACGACCAGCTCGCAGATCCGCTCGACCTGCGCGGGCGTCAGCGCCGCGAAGGTGACGATCTCGTCGATGCGGTTCAGGAACTCCGGCAGGAACGCCGACTTCGCCGCGGCGAGCATCCGGTCGTCGCTCGACGCCTCCTCCGAGGCGGTGAAGCCCAGACCGCGCCTCGCCTGGCCGGCGCCGAGGTTCGAGGTCATGACGACCACGGTGTTCGTGAAGTCGACGGTGCGGCCCTCGCCGTCCGTCAGGCGCCCGTCGTCCATGAGCTGGAGCAGGACGTTCCACACCTCGGGGTGCGCCTTCTCGATCTCGTCCAGCAGCACCACGGAGTACGGGCGCCGGCGCACGGGCTCGGTGAGCTGGCCGCCGTCGCCGTACCCGACGTAGCCGGGCGGCGAGCCGATCAGCCGCGCCACCGTGTGCGGCTCGCGGAACTCGGACATGTCGAGCCGGACGAGCGACTTCTCCGTCGCGAAGAGCCGCTCGGCGAGCGCCTTCACGAGCTCGGTCTTGCCCACGCCGGTCGGGCCGAGGAACAGGAACGTCCCGAGCGGCTTGTCGCCCTCCGCGAGCCCGACGCGGGCGCGGCGGATCGTGTCCGCGACGACCTCGACCGCGCGCTCCTGCCCGATCACGCGGGCGTGGAGGTCGGCCTCGATGTCCTGCAGGCGCTCGAGCTCGCCGGCGACGAGCTCGCCGACCGGGATGCCGGTGCGCGTCGCCACCACGGCGGCCACGTCGGCCTCCACGACGAGCCGCGCGGGCTGCTCGTCCGGGGCCGCCGCCAGCCGCGCCTCGATCGCCTCGGCCTCCTCCTTCAAGCGCGCGGCGTCCTCGTAGGCCTCGGCGTCCACCGCGGCCTGCTTCTCGGCGGCGAGGCGCTCGAGCTCCCCGCGGAGCGCGGCGGCGTCCTCGGCGCCCGGCGTGCGCAGGCGCACGCGCGCCGCGGCCTGGTCCACCAGGTCGATCGCCTTGTCCGGCAGGCGGTACTCGCTGATGTAGCGGTCCGACAGCCGTGCCGCGGCGACGAGCGCCTCGTCGGCGATCGCGCACGCGTGGTGCTGCTCGTAGGAGGCCTTCAGGCCGCGCAGGACCGCGACGGTCTCCTCGACCGTCGGCTCGTCCACGGTCACGGGCGAGAAGCGTCGCGCCAGCGCGCCGTCGCGCTCGATCTTGCGGTACTCGGCCAGCGTGGTGGCGCCGACCATGCGCAGCTCGCCGCGGGCGAGCATCGGCTTGAGCATGTTCGCCGCGTCCATCGCGCCCTCGGCGCCGCCGGCGCCCAGGATCGTGTGAAGCTCGTCGACGAACAGGAGCACGCGGCCCCCGGCCGCCGCCACCTCGGCCAGGACGGTCTTCAGGCGCTGCTCGAACTGCCCGCGGTACTGCGAGCCGGCGACCATGCCCGCCAGGTCGAGCGCGACCACGCGCGCGCCGCGCAGCGTCTCCGGGACGTCGCCCGAAGCGATGCGCAGGGCGAGGCCCTCGACGACGGCGGTCTTGCCGACCCCCGGCTCGCCGATCAGCACGGCGTTGTTCTTGCGGCGGCGGGAGAGGATCTCGATGGTCTCCTCGATTTCCTCGGCGCGGCCGATGACGGGGTCGATGCGGCCCGCCGCCGCGTCCGCCACGAGGTCGCGGCCGTACTCGTCGAGCGCCGGGGTGTCCGACCGCGGCCCGTCGGCGCGCTGCGGCGGCGCGCCGACCCGGCCGGCACGCATGAGCTCGCGGGCGCAGCGCTCGCACAGAACCGCGTCGCGCGACTGCGCGCCGTCGGAGGCGACGACCCGCAGCGTCCCGGGACGCCGGCCGCACACGGCGCACAGGCCCGCGGCGGTGAAGGGGGAATCGGTGAAGGGTGGCACGCTCTTGTCCTCGAATCTCAGTGGGTGCGACTGAGATTAGCGAGTGGTTGCGCGAGCAACGTGACGTCGCGCACGGAGCCGTCGCGCCGCCGCCTCCGAGTGTTCGTCCGGGTCGCGCAGGTGCCATAATCGCGGCGGCAGCATGGACGACGTTCGTCCCGTCGACGGCACACCCGAACGACCCGCGCCCGCCGGTCGAGCGTCGAGCGCGCCCCCTGACCGTCGAGCCGCGCGCGACGCCGCGCTCGCCGCGCACGAGCGCGTGCTCGCCGCCCGGGAGCGGGCCGTCTCGCAGCGGGAGCGACGGGTCCTGGAGCGTGAGCGGGCGGCATGGCAGCGGGAGATGGACGTCACCGGCCGGGAGCGCGCCGTCGCCGATCGGGACGTGCGCGCCCGGAAGCGGAACTCCGTCGCCGACGCGCGCGACCGGGTCGCGGACCGCCGCGAGCGCCTGGCCGACGACCGCGAGGACGTCGCGAACGAGCGCGAGGAGCTCGCCGACGTCCGCGAGGAGATCGCCGACGAGCGCGAACGAACGGCGGAGGCGCGCGAGGAAGCCGCCGCGGCGCGCGAGCGCGAGCCGACCGCGCGCGGCGGAAACGCCTCTGCGCGCGAACGCGATCGGACCGTGCGCGAACAGGAGCCGGCGGACCGCCGCCGCGCTCGCGCCGCGCGCGAGGAGGCGGAGGTCAGGCGCGAGGTCGCCACCACCGCGCGCCGGGAAGCCGACGAGACCGCGCCCGGCGGCGGCACGGCCTGAACGCCGGCTCACCCGGCCCCCGCGAGCCCCCGAGCGGCGCGGCCTGCCGCGATCGCCGCGCCGCTCAGCCGCCGGCGGCCCTGACGCGGTCCTCGAGCGCCTCGAGCTGGCGCGTCAGCTCCTCCGGCAGCTCGTCGCCGAAGGTGGCGTAGAACTCGCGGATCGACGCGGCCTCCTCCGCCCAGCCGTCCGGGTCGACGCGCAAGAGGGCTTGCAGCTGCTCGTCGCGCAGGTCGAGGCCGTCCGTCGGCAGCGCCTCCGCCGTCGGCACGCGCCCGGCGAGGGTGTCCTCCGCGCCGGCGCCCCCCTCGCACCGGCGGAAGATCCACGCCAGCACGCGCGCGTTGTCGCCGAAGCCCGGCCACAGGTAGCGCCCCGTCTCGAGGTCCTTGCGGAACCAGTTGACGACGAAGATCTTCGGCAGGACCGCGCCCTCTCGCCGCCCGATCTCGAGCCAGTGGCGGAAGTAGTCGGCCATGTGGTAGCCGCAGAACGGCAGCATCGCGAACGGGTCGCGACGCAGCCTGCCCACGGCGCCCGCCGCCGCCGCCGTCGTCTCCGAGCCCATCACGGAGCCCAGGAACACGCCGTGCTCCCAGTCGAACGCCTCCGCGACGAGCGGCACGACCGTCGAGCGGCGCCCGCCGAACAGGAACGCGTCGATCGGCACGCCCTCCGGATCCGTCCACTCCTTCGCGATCGCCGGGTCCTGCGCGGCTGAGACGGTGAAGCGGGCGTTCGCGTGGGCGGCCGGCGCGCCGGAATCGGGCGTCCAGTCCTCGCCGCGCCAGTCGCGCAGGTGCGCCGGCGGCTGCTCGGTCATCCCCTCCCACCACACGTCGCCGTCGTCCGTCATGGCGCAGTTGGTGAAGATCGTGTTGTGGCGCACCGTCGCCATCGCGTTCGGGTTCGTCTTCCGGCTCGTCCCCGGCGCCACCCCGAAGAAGCCGGCCTCGGGGTTGATCGCGCGCAGCCGCCCGTCCGCGGCGAACTTCATCCACGCGATGTCGTCGCCGATCGTCTCGACCTTCCAGCCCTCGAGCTTGGGCACGAGCATGGCGAGGTTCGTCTTGCCGCAGGCGCTGGGGAACGCGCCCGTGAGGTACTTGACCTCCCCCTCGGGCGACGTGAGCTTGAGGATGAGCATGTGCTCCGCCATCCAGCCCTCGTCGCGCGCCATCACGGAGGCGATGCGCAGGGCGAAGCACTTCTTGCCCAGGAGCGCGTTGCCGCCGTAGCCGGAGCCGAACGACCAGATCTCGCGCGTCTCGGGGTAGTGGACGATGTACTTCTCCTCGTTGCACGGCCACGGCGAGTCCTCGTCGCCCTCGTCCAGCGGCGCGCCGACCGTGTGCACGCACGGGACGAACGTCCCCTCCTCGCCGAGCGCGTCGAGCGCGCCCTGCCCCATGTGGGTCATGATCCGCATGGAGACGGCGACGTACGCGGAGTCGGTGAGCTGGACGCCGATTTCCGCCATCGGCGATCCGAGCGGACCCATGGAGAACGGCAGCACGTACATCGTGCGGCCGCGCATGGCGCCGCGGAACTTCTCCTCCAGCAGCGCGCGCATCTCCGCGGGGTCCCGCCAGTTGTTCGTCGGCCCGGCGTCCTCCTCGCGCTCGGAGCAGATGAACGTCCGGTCCTCGACGCGGGCGACGTCCTGCGGGTCCGACAGCGCGAGATAGGAATGCGGGCGCTTGGCCTCCGAGAGGTGCCGGAAGGTGCCCGCGCGCACGAGCCCGCGCGCCAGCCGGTCGTACTCGCGCCCCGACCCGTCGCACCAGTGCACCGCGTCCGGCTCCGTGAGGGCAGCCACGTCCTCCACCCACTCGAGCAGCTTCGCGTTCGTGGTCGGAGCACGGGTCTCGGTGGCCATCGAAGGAAGGTACATCGCGCGCTGGGCGCGCGCGTCAGCTCGCCGGCGGGCGGCGCGGGACGAGCACGAGCCGCTTGAACTCCGCCACGAGCACGCCGTCCTGGTTGAGCACGCGGGTGTGCACCTTGACCACGCCGCGGTCCGGCTTGGACTGCGACGGGCGCACCTCGAGCACCTCGGACTCGGCGAACAGCGTGTCGCCGTGGAAGACCGGCGCGGGGTGGCGGAGCTCCTCCGTCGCCAGGTTCGCGATCGCCTTGCCGGAGACGTCGGAGACGCTCATGCCGAGGGCGAGCGAGTAGACGAGCGGGCCGACCACCACGTTGCGCCCCTGCTGCGACTCCGCCGCGTAGACGTCGTTGATGTGCAGCGGATGGTGGTTCATGGTCAGGAGGCAGAAGAGGTGGTCGTCGGCCTCCGTCACCGTCTTGGCCGGCCAGTGGCGGTAGACCGCGCCCTCCTCGAACTCCTCGAGGTAGCGGCCGTAGGGATGGGCGCCGCTCGCCTCGCGGGCGGCCTGTCCGGTCTCGACGAGGCGCTGGGTTCCGGTGCTCATGCCTCGATCGTGGCAGTTCGCGCACGCGATGGCGCCGGTGCCCATGCGGCGCGCAAAGGGTGCCTTCAGGGTTAGCGTCCCGGTGATGCGCAACCCCCGTGACTTCGGCAAGCCGCTCGCGGTCGGCGCCCCGGACCCGCTGCTCGAGATCCCCGTCGCGCCGTCGCGGATGATCCACTTCTTCGATCCCGCCAACGCGAAGATGGCCGTCAAGCTGCCGGAAGTCGCGAGAACGGCCGACATCGTGCTCGGCAACCTCGAGGACGCCGTCGCCGCGGACCGCAAGGAGGCCGCGCGCGAGGGGCTCGTGAGGATCGGGCGCGAGGCCGACCTCGGGGACGCGGCGCTGTGGGCGCGGGTCAACGCGCTCGACTCGCCGTGGGTGCTCGACGACGTCCTGCGGCTCGTCGGGGAGCTCGGCAACCGGCTCGCGGTCATCATGGTGCCGAAGGTCGAGGGCCCGTGGGACATCCACTACGTCGACCGGCTGCTCGCGCAGCTCGAGGCCCGCCACGGCCTCGACCGGCCGATCCTCGTGCACGCGATCCTCGAGACCGCGCTCGGCGTGACGAACGTGGAGGAGATCGCGACGGCGTCGCCGCGCATGCAGGGGATGAGCATCGGACCGGCCGACCTCGCGGCGTCGCGCCGGATGAAGACGACGCGCGTGGGCGGCGGCCATCCCGGCTACGTCGTGCTCGCCGATCCCGATCCCGAGCTCGCCGGCCCCGCGCGCCCGCGCGCCCAGCAGGACCTCTGGCACGCGACCATCGCGCGCATGGTGGACGCGTGCGCGGCCGCCGGCATCCTTCCGTTCTACGGCCCGTTCGGCGACATCGCCGACCTCGAGGGCTGCGAGGCGCAGTTCCGGGCGGCGTTCGTGCTGGGGTGCGTCGGCGCGTGGACGCTCCACCCCCGCCAGATCGAGGTCGCGCGGCGCGTCTTCGCGCCCGACCCCGAGGAGGTCCGCTTCGCGCGCCGCGTGCTCGAGGCGATCCCGGACGGCCGCGGCGTGCACATGCTCGACGGCAAGATGCAGGACGACGCGACGTGGAAGCAGTGCAGCGTCATGGTCGGGCTGGCCGAGATGCTCGCGGCGAAGGACCCGGAGCTCGCGGAGGCGTACGGGTACGAGGTCGCGGGGCGTCGTCAGGATGCGCAGGCATGACCACCTGGCTCATCACCGGCTGCTCGACCGGCCTCGGCCGCGCCCTCGCCGAGGCCGTCCTGGACCGCGGCCACAACGCCGTCGTAACCGCCCGCGACGTCACCCGCGTCGAGGACCTGGCCGCCACGCATCCCGACTCGGCCCTGGCCGCCGCGCTCGACGTCACCGATCCCGCGCACGTCGCGGACGTCGTGCGGCGGGCCGACGAGCGCTTCGGCGGCGTCGACGTCCTGGTCAACAACGCCGGCTACGGCTACCGCGCAGCCGTCGAGGAGGGCGACGACGCCGACGTCCAGCGCCTGTTCGCGACGAACGTCTTCGGTCCCGTCGCGCTGATCAAGGCGGTCCTGCCGGGCATGCGGGCCCGGCGCAGCGGGGCGATCGTCAACGTCTCGTCGATCGGCGCCCGGATCACGCCGGCGGGCTCGGGGTACTACGCCGCCACCAAGGGTGCGCTGGAGGGGCTGACCGGCTCGCTGCGCAAGGAGCTCGAGCCGCTCGGCATCACCGCGATGATCGTGGAGCCCGGCGGCTTCCGGACCGACTTCTCCGGCCGCTCGCTGCAGCAGTCGGCCGAGCCGATCGCCGACTACGCCGACACCGCCGGTCGGCGCCGCAAGGAGCACGACACCACGCACGGCACCCAGCCCGGCGACCCCGCCAAGGCCGCCGAAGCCATCATCGAGGCCGTCGAGGCGCCCGAACCGCCGTCGCTGCTGCTCCTCGGCCAAGACGCGGTCGACGCCTTCCGCGGCGTGCTCGACGCACACCGGGCCGAGATCGATGCGTGGGAGCGGACGAGCGTCGGCACCGGATTCGACGGTTGAGCCGCGATTCGCCCGCGGGAGACGGCGCCGTCGGGCCGGCTCGCGGCGACCTCGTGCTCGCGGCGCGCTCACGCGAACAGCTTCGCGATGATCGGGCGGGCGTCCGGCGGGCCGGCGATGTCCAGCACGAGGCCGTCGCCGGTGCGCCGGAGCGCCATGCGCAGGAACGCGCAGCAGCCCTCCTCGGCGGCGACCGCGGCGCGCAGCTCCTGCTCGATCCGCGGGCTGTCGGCGAAGACGAGCCGCTCCCCGCCGGGCGTCTGCTCGCGCGAGCGCAGCGCCCGCGCCGCCAGCGCCGCCAGCTCGTCGGTGCGGCCGCGGAGCTCCGCGGCGCTCAGGGTGCATGCGATCGGCTGTTCCATGGGGCTCCTGTCGTCGGGCGCGTGTGTCGGACCTGTAGCCTGGATGCTCGAGCCGACTCGAGGTCAAGACCACTTGTGAGCGGGACGCAGATGCGCATCGGGGAGGTCGCGCGCCGGGCGGGGGTCCGGGTGTCGCTGATCCGCTACTACGAGGAGATCGGGGTCCTGCCCGAGCCCGAGCGGGTCAGCGGTCAGCGCCGCTACGACGAGGGCGTCCTGCGCCGCCTCGCCGTCATCGACGTCGCGCAGCGCGCCGGGCTCACCCTCGACGAGATCCGCGAGCTCGTCGAGCACGGCAACGACCCGATGTCCGCGCGGCTGCGCGAGCTCGCCGAGCGCCGGCTGCCCGAGATCGACGCGCTCATCGACCGCGCCCAGCGCGTGCGCGTCTGGCTCCAGGCCGCCACCGGCTGCGACTGCCGGCGCATCGACGACTGCGCGCTTTTCGACGACGCGCCGCTCCCCTCCGCCGCCGAAGCGCGCCGCCTCGCGGTCGTGCAGGTCGGCGGGCGAGCCACCTGATCGACGGCGGCGACCGGCGTGTGGCAGCGTTCCGGCGGATGCCGCACATCGAACGCGTCGACTTCGTGTCCGTCCCCACCCGCGACGTGGCGCGGGCCCGCCGCTTCTACGGGGACGTCATCGGTTTGCGGCGAAGCGCGGCCAATCCCGACGAGTTCGAGACGCCGAACGTGACGCTGGGCCTCTGGGAGCCGGAGGCCCAGGGCGTGCCCTTCGCGCCCCACTCGGCCGGGATCGCGCTCCGGGTGCCCGACGTTCCGGAGGCCAGGGCGGAGCTGGAGTCACGCGGCGTCGAGTTCCTCGGCCAGACGGTCGACACGGGGGTGTGCCTGATGGCGTTCCTCTACGACCCCGACGGCAACGTGCTCATCCTGCACCGGCGGTACGCGCCGCTCGACGGGGCGGACCGTCAGCGCACCCGGTAGAAGCGGCGCGGGCAGCGCCGCCGGGGGTCGCCCATCCCGGAGCCGGGTGTGTAGCGGAAGCAGCTCACGTAGCGGAAGCGCCCGCCGTAGGACGCCGGGATGCGCACGCGCGCGACCGCGCGGTAGCGGCCGGGACGCAGGCGGCGGGTCGGGACCCGCGCGCGCAGGCGGGCGCGCCAGCGCGATTGCGGGCCGACGTAGAACAGCGTTTGCGCGCGGAGCCGGACGTCGCGCGGCACCTGGTAGGTCTGCGTGATCCGGATGACGCCGGCGCGCACCTCCTCGAAGGACAGCCGGAACGACGGGAAGACGAACGCCCTGAGCTCCGCGCCGGCGACGCCCGTGGGCTCGTGACGGACGCGCAGCCGGTGGTTGCGGTCGAGCTCGTGGGCGAACGTGAAGGCGCCGTCGGCGCCCGTGGTCTCCGTCGCGAGCGGCTGCCATTCGCCCGTGAAGGGGTAGCGGAGGCCGTCGAGCACCACGGGCTGGGCGCCGAGCGGGGCGCCGGCGTCGGTGAGGCGGCCGGTGACGAGCGTCTCGGCGCCGTAGCGGACGCCGTCCGCGGGCTCCACGGTCGCGGCGACCTCGACCGCGTGGGCCGGAGCGGCGAGGAGGAGGAGCAGCACGGCCGCGAGCAACGGCATCCGGGTCCGCACGGCGCGTCAGGCTAGAGGATCGGGACGGCCGGCACGGCCGGTCCGCGAATCGGCGGAACACGCCGCTCGGAAGGTTAGTCGCGGCGGGCGGAAGGGCACTGTCCCGCCATGGCCCCGCTGCCCCCGGACCTCCTTCCCGCGCCGGTCACCGTCGAGCTCACCGTGCGCCGCCTCGGTGAGCGGACGTGCGTGGTGTGCGTCGGGAGCGAGCTGCGCCACGTCGAGCTGCCGGGCCTCGCGGACGCCGTTCGCGCGCTGCTCGACGACGGCTGCCGCGACCTCGTCTTCGACCTCACGTTCCTGCGCCGCTACGAGACGTTCGCGCTGGTCCGCCTCGCACGCGAGTGGGACCGGCTGGCGGGCTCCGGGTGCGCCGTGCACGTCGCGGCGCGCGAGGCGCGGATCATCAACGACCTGCGGCGGCTCGCCGGCGACGACGCCTGGCGGCTGCACCCGTCGACGACGCAGGCGCTTCGCGCGCTGCTGTCGGCGCCGGTCTGACGAGACGATTCACGCCCCGTAGCCCGCGGCGCGCCCCTGCTGCGCGAGCCGGGCGGCCATCTTCCGGTTGGCCTCGTCGATCATCTCGCCGTCGAACATCGCCGCGCCGCGCCCGTCCGTTCCCGCGGCGGCGTAGGCGGCGAGCATCGCCTCGGCGCGCTCCCACTCCTCGCGCGCGGGCGTGAAGACCTCGTTGACGACCTCGATCTGTGCCGGGTGGATGGTCCACTTGCCGTCGAGCCCGAGGGCGCGGGCGAGCCGCGCGCGCGCCCGCAGGCCGTCGAGGTCCTTCACCGCCGCGTACGGGCCGTCGATCGCCTGGATGCCCGCCGCGCGCGCCGCGACGACGAGCCGCGAGTAGACGTAGTTGAGGTGGTCGCCGGGATAGCCCTCGGGCGCGCCGCCGATCGTGGTGATCGGGATGCCGACCGCGGCGCTGTAGTCACCGGGGCCGAAGACCAGCGTCTCCATCCGGGGCGAGGCGGCCGCGATCGCCTCGCACGCGAGCAGCCCGGCGGCGTCCTCGATCTGGGCCTCGATGCCGATCCGGCCGGGGTCGAGTCCCGTCGCGAGCTCGATCTGCCCGAGCAGCTTGTCCGTCATCTCGATGTCGCCGGGCGTCCGGACCTTCGGCAGCATGACCGCGTCGAGCCGGTCGCCGGCCTGCTCGACGACGGCCACGAGGTCCCGGTAGTAGTGCGGCGTGTCCGTCCCGTTCACCCGCACCACGACGGTCGCGGCCGCGAACGCCCGCTCGCGCAGGGCCCCGATCACGCGCTCGCGCGCGCGGTCCTTCTCCCCCGCCGCGACGGCGTCCTCGAGGTCGAGGAAGACCTCGTCGGCGGCGAGCCCGGCGGCCTTCTCGAGGAAGCGCTCGCTCGAGCCGGGCACGGCATGACAGGTCCGGCGGGCGCGGACGGGGCGGCTGGCGGTGCTCACGGACGGCGAGACTAGTGCGGGCGGCGCGCGCGAGCGCCGGTCCGCGCGACGCGCTCGTTCGTAGCCTCAAGAGCACATGCCCGAGCTGCCCGAAGCCGAGCGCGCGCGCCTGCAGATCGACCGCGTCCTGGGTCGCCAGATCGTCGCCGTGGACGACCGCGACACGTATGTGTGCCGCCCGCACGCGCCGGGCGAGATCGAGCGGGCGCTCGTCGGGCGCCGGCTCGTCGCCGCGCACAGGCGCGGGAAGTTCCTCTGGGCGGAGACGGACGACGGCGGGCCGGTGCTCGGACTGCACCTCGGCATGGCCGGCCGGATCGACGTCGACGAGCCGCCCGCGCCGCGCAGCTGGGACCGCTTCGCCATCGCCTTCGCCGGCGGCGGGCGCCTCGCGCTGCGCGACAAGCGCCGGCTCGGGCGCGCGATCCTCGAGCCGGACTTCGCCCGCGTCGGTCCCGACGCGGCCGTGATCGACCGCGCGGACTTCCGCGCCCGGGTCGGGCGCGGGACCGTGGCGATCAAGGCGCGGCTGCTCGATCAGCGCGCGCTGTCCGGCGTCGGCAACCTGCTCGCCGACGAGACCCTGTGGCAGGCGCGGCTCTCGCCACGGCGCGCCGCCGGCGGCCTCACGGTCGAGGAGCTCGACGCGCTGCGCCGCGCGCTGCGCGCCGCCACGCGCTCGGCGATCCGCCGCGGCGGCGTCCACACCGGCGCGTTCATCGCCCA
>DATMVH010000383.1:0-7267 GCA_035563395.1 Solirubrobacteraceae bacterium | reverse complement strand
CGTCGCCGCCCGCATCGCGAGCGGCCTCGAGCTGACGCTGTCGCAGCTGCTCAGGCTGGACGAGGGCGGGACCGTCTCCGTCGTCCGCGCCGGTCAGCGCCGCACCGGTGCAGGCAAAGGCGGCAAGCACAGCTACGAGATCCTCACCCCGCCGTTGCCCGGCCAGCGCGCCGAGGTCTCCGAGCACCGCCTCGCGCCGCAGGCGGCGACCGGCGGCCCCGGCGACCCGCCGATGCACGAGCCCGGCTCCCGCGAGACCGCGGTCGTCGAGGCCGGCGCGGTGCAGCTGCACATCGACGGCGCGGTCCACGACCTCGCCGCCGGCGACAGCGTGACCTTCGACGCCGACCTGCCCCACCACTTCGAGAACCACGGAAAGGAGGAGGCCGTCCTGCTGGCCGTCGTGTCGGCCGGGCTGCGCCGCTCATGAGCGCCACGACCCTCTTCGAGAAGATCTGGGCCGCCCACGAGATCGGGCCGGACCTCGTCTACATCGACCTCCACCTCGTCCACGAGGTCACGAGCCCGCAGGCCTTCGACGGCCTCCGCCTCGCCGGCCGGCGCGTCCGCCGGCCCGACCGCACGCTGGCCACCGCCGACCACAACGTCCCCACGGACGGCACGCCGGTCGCCGCCCGCATCCGCGACGAGCTCTCGCGCGTCCAGGTGCAGACGCTCGAGCGCAACTGCGCGGAGTTCGGCATCCCGCTCTACTCGATCGGGTCCGAGCGCCAGGGGATCGTCCACGTCATCGGGCCGGAGCTCGGCGTCACCCAGCCCGGCATGACGATCGTCTGCGGCGACTCCCACACGGCCACGCACGGCGCGTTCGGCGCGCTCGCCTTCGGCATCGGCACGAGCGAGGTCGAGCACGTCCTCGCCACCCAGACGCTCGCGCAGCCGAAGCCGAAGAGCATGCGGATCCGCTACGAGGGCGCGCTCGGCAAGGGCGTCACGGCGAAGGACCTGATCCTCGGCACGATCGGCCAGATGGGCACGAACGGCGCCGCCGGGCACGCCGTCGAGTACGCGGGCCCGGCCATCGAGGCGCTGTCGATGGAGGGCCGGATGACGATCTGCAACATGACCATCGAGGGCGGCGGGCGCGCCGGCATGGTCGCGCCGGACGACACGACGTTCGCGTGGCTCGAGGGCCGGGTGGCGGCGCCGGCGGACTTCGACGCCGCCGTCGCGGAGTGGCGCGCGCTGCGCACGGACGACGGCGCGACGTTCGACAAGGAGATCGTCGTCGACGCGGGCGCGCTGTCGCCGCTCGTGACGTGGGGCACCACGCCGGCGCAGGTCGTCGGGGTCACGGACCAGGTGCCCGAGCCGCGCACGGAGACGGACGAGCGCGCGCTGCGCTACATGGCGCTCGAGCCGGGGACGCCGATGCAGGACCTGCGGCTCGACCGCGTGTTCATCGGCTCCTGCACGAACTCGCGCATCGGCGACCTGCGCGCGGCGGCGCGCGTGGTCGACGGCCGCAAGGTCGCGGACAGCGTGCGGGCGATGGTCGTCCCGGGCTCCGAGCAGGTCCGCGCGCAGGCCGAGGCCGAGGGCCTCGACCGCGTGTTCCGCGCCGCCGGCTTCGACTGGCGCACCGCGGGCTGCTCCATGTGCCTCGGGATGAATCCCGACATCCTGGCGCCCGGCGAGCGCTGCGCCTCCACCTCGAACCGGAACTTCGAGGGCCGCCAGGGTCGCGGCGGGCGCACGCACCTCGTCTCGCCGGAGATGGCCGCCGCGGCCGCCATCGAAGGCCACTTCGTCGACATCCGCACCTGGAGCTGAGGAGGAATGGACCCCGTCCGCCGGATCGCCGGTCCCGTCAGCGTGCTCGACCGCGCCGACGTCGACACGGACCAGATCATTCCCAAGCAGTTCCTCAAGCGCGTCGAGCGCACCGGCTTCGGCCGGTTCCTGTTCTACGACTGGGCGCAGGAGCCCGGCTGGGACCTGCCGGCCAACCCGATCCTCGCCGCCGGGCCGAACTTCGGCTGCGGCTCGAGCCGCGAGCACGCCCCGTGGGCGCTCCAGGACTACGGCTTCCGCGCCGTCGTCGCGCCGAGCTTCGCCGACATCTTCTTCTCCAACTGCACGAAGATCGGGCTGCTGCCCGTCGTGCTGCCGGAGGACGAGGTGCGGGCGCTCATGGAGGCGGGCGAGGCCGAGGTCGACCTCGAGGCCCAGGAGGTCCGCTTCGCCGGCCGCGCGGTGCCGTTCGAGCTCGACGCGGAGCGCCGCCGGCGCCTGCTCGACGGGCTCGACGACATCGCCATCACGCTGCAGGCGGAGGACGCGATCGCCGCCTACGAGCGCGAGCGCGAGCGCCAGGGCCCCGTCACGACGGCGCTCTAGGCTCTCCCGTCCATGGCGCACATCGTCACGCTCCCGGGCGACGGCATCGGGCCCGAGATCCTCGCCGCCGCCCGGCGCGTGCTCGACGCGGTCGGGGAGTTCAGTTACGAGGAGCACCGCTTCGGGGGGGCCGCGATCGACGAGCACGGCACCGCGCTCACCGACGAGACGCTCGACGCGTGCCGCCGCGCGGACGCTGTGCTGCTCGCCGCGGTCGGCGGCCCGAAGTGGGACTCGACCGATCCGGGCGCGCCGCGCCCGGAGCAGGGCCTGCTCGGCCTGCGCAAGGGCCTCGGCCTGTTCGCCAACCTGCGGCCGGTCCGTCCCGTGCCCGCGCTGCTCGACGCCAGCCCGCTCAAGCCCGAAGTCCTGCGCGGCACCGACCTGCTCGTCGTGCGCGAGCTCACGGGCGGGATCTACTTCGGCGAGAAGGCACGCGAGGGCCGCCGCGCGCGGGACGTCTGCGAGTACGACACGTCGGAGATCGAGCGCATCGCGCGCGTCGCCTTCGAGGCGGCGCGCACCCGCGTGACGAGCGTGGACAAGATGAACGTGCTCGAGACCTCGCGGCTGTGGCGCGAGGTCGTCGCGCGCGTGCACCGCGAGGAGTTCCCGAACGTCGAGCTCGAGCACCAGCTCGTCGACTCGGCCGCCATGAAGCTCGTGGCCGCGCCGCGCCACTTCGACGTGATCCTCACGGAGAACATGTTCGGCGACATCCTCAGCGACGAGGCGGCGATGCTGACCGGCTCGCTCGGCATGCTCCCGAGCGCGTCGCTGGGCGGCGACGGGCCGGGCGTCTTCGAGCCCGTGCACGGGTCGGCGCCCGACATCGCCGGGCGCGGGATCGCCAATCCGCTCGCGATGTTCCTCTCGGCCGCCATGCTCCTCCGCCACGGACTCGGCATGGAGGCCGAGGCCGCTGCCGTAGAATCGGCGGTCGACCGGGCTCTCGCCGGCGGGCTGCGCACCGCCGACCTGGGCGGAGAAGCGACCACCGCGGAGGCCACCGACGTGGTGCTGGGAGAGCTGGCGTGAACCAAGCGGACCTCATCTGGATGAACGGGGAGCTCGTCGCCTGGGAGGACGCCAAGGTCCACGTGCTGACGCACGCGCTGCACTACGGCACCGGTGTGTTCGAGGGCGTGCGGGCCTACGAGACGCCGCGCGGCACCGCGATCTTCAGGCACGACGAGCACCTGGACCGCCTCTACAAGTCGGCCGCCATGTACTACATGGAGATCCCGTACTCCAAGGAGGAGCTGCGGGCGGCCACGCACGAGACGATCGCCCGCAACGGCCTGCGCTCCTGCTACATCCGCCCGCTCGTGTTCCGCGGCGCCGGCCCGATGGGCCTGTACCCGCTCGACTGCCCGGTCGACGTCGTCATCGCCGTCTGGGAGTGGGGCGCGTACCTCGGCGACGAGGGCAAGCAGCGCGGCGTGCGAGGCAAGGTCGCGTCGTGGCGGCGGATCCCCTCCGACGCGGTGATCCCGCAGGCCAAGGCCACGGGCCAGTACCTCAACTCCGTCCTCGCCAAGCTCGAGGCCGACAAGGCCGGCTACGAGGAGGCGATCCTGCTCGACGACCGCGGCATGGTCTGCGAGGGCTCGGGCGAGAACCTCTTCATCGTCCGCGGCGGCGTCATCGCCACGCCGGGCTACGCGTCGGACATCCTCGGCGGCATCTCCCGGCTCTCGGCGATCCAGATCGCGCGCGACCTCGGCTACGAGGTCGTGGAGCGCGACATCGCCCGCGGCGAGCTCTACCTCGCCGACGAGGTCTTCATGACCGGCACCGCGGCGGAGCTCACGCCGTTGCGCGAGATCGACGACCGGCCGGTGGGGAACGGCGAGCCGGGGCCGATCACCCGCGCGGTGCAGCGGGCGTTCGAGGACGCGCTGCACGGCCGGTCCGAGCGCTACGCCGACTGGCTCGACGTCCTGCCGGACTACGCGCGTGACGGGGCGACCGCCTCGGCCACGCCCGCGCCCGCGACGTGAGCGGCGTCCTCGTCTACGACTGCACGCTGCGCGACGGCATGCAGGGCGAGGGCATGTCGCTCTCCGCCCAGGAGAAGCTGCGGGTCGCGCACGTGCTCGACGAGCTCGGCGTCCACATGGTCGAGGCCGGCTTCCCGGCGTCGAACCCGAAGGAGGCGGAGCTCTTCGAGCTGCTGTCCGCGGAGTCGTTCGGCACCGCGGAGATCGCCGCCTTCGGGATGACGCGCCGCCGCGGCGTCCGCGCCGACGAGGACGACGCGCTGCGCCTGCTCGCCGGCTGCTTCGCGCCGGTCTGCACGATCGTGGGCAAGACGTGGGGCCTGCACCTCGAGAAGGTGGTGCGCGTCGACCGCGCCGAGAACCTCCGGATGATCGAGGAGTCCGTCGCCTTCCTCGTGGCGGAGGGCAAGACCGTCGTCTACGACGCCGAGCACTTCTTCGACGCGTGGCGCGACGACGCGGACTACGCGCTGCGCTGCGTGCGCGCGGCCGCCGAGGCCGGCGCCGCGTGGGTGACGCTGTGCGACACGAACGGCGCCTCGCTCCCGCACGAGGTCGAGGCCGCCACCGCCGCGGTGGCCGGCGCGCTCGCCACGCCGGTCGCCATCCACTGCCACAACGACGCGGAGTGCGGCGTCGCCAACTCGCTGGCCGCCGTGCGTGCGGGCGCCGGCATGGTGCAGGGCACGATGAACGGCTACGGGGAGCGCTGCGGGAACGCGAACCTCGTCTCCATCGTGCCCAACCTCCAGCTCAAGATGGGCATCGCGTGCCTGCCGGACCTCGCGGGCCTCACGGAGGCCTCGCACCTGCTCGACGAGCTGCTCAACTTCCTCCCCGACCGGAACCGCCCGTACGTCGGCGCCAACGCGTTCGCCCACAAGGGCGGTATGCACGTCGCCGGCGTCAACGTCGACCCGGCGACGTTCGAGCACATCGACCCCGCCGCCGTCGGGAACACGCGCGAGGTCCTCATCTCCGAGCTGAGCGGCCGGGGCACGGTCCTGCAGCGGGCGGAGACCACGGGGGTCGAGCTCGACGCCCAGACCGCCGCACGCGTGCTGGAGCGCGTTAAGGCGCTCGAGCACCGCGGCTTCCACTTCGAGGCCGCCGACGGCTCGTTCGATCTCCTCATCCGCCGCGAGACGGGCGACTACCAGCCGCTGTTCCGGCTCGAGTCGTGGCGCGTGATCGCGGAGAAGCGCGAGGACGGCCGCGTGCAGACGGAGGCCACGATCAAGATCTGGGTCGACGGCGAGCGCTACGTCCGCACCGCCGAGGGCAACGGCCCGGTGCATGCGCTCGACGCCGCGCTGCGCGCCGCGATCACCGAGACCTATCCACACCTCGCCGAGATCAAGCTCGTCAACTACAAGGTGCGCATCCTCGACGAGGCGAAGGCGACCGGCGCGGTCACGCGCGTGCTGCTCGACGCCTCGGACGGAGTCGACACGTGGGGCGCCATCGGCGTGAGCGAGAACGTGATCGAGGCGAGCTGGGACGCGCTCGTCGACTCCCTCGAGGCGGGGATGCTCCCGGGCCGGGCGCATCACGAGCGCGGAGCCGCGGTGCGGCTGGCGCGCCGCGCCACATGACGCGCGCCACGCGCGAGGAGGTGCCGCTCGCCCGTCCCGTCCTCGGCGAGGAGGAGGAGGCCGCGGTGCTCGAGGTCCTCCGCTCGGGCCAGCTCTCGCTCGGGCCGCGGGTGCCGGCGTTCGAGGCGGCGTTCGCGGAGCGCCTGGGCGCGCGTCACGCGTCCGCGGTCTCGTCGGGCACGGCCGGGCTGCACCTCGCGCTGCGCGCGGTCGGGGTCGAGGAGGGCGACGAGGTGGTCACGTCGCCGTTCTCCTTCGTCGCCTCGGCGAACGCGATCCTCTACGAGCGCGCGAAGCCGGTGTTCGCCGACATCGACCCGCGCACGCTGAACCTCGATCCGGACGCCGCGGCGGCCGCCGTCACCGGCCGGACCAAGGCGCTGCTGCCCGTCCACATCTTCGGCTACCCCGCCGACGTCCATGCGCTCGAGCGCCACGGGCTCCCGATCGTCGAGGACGCCTGCGAGGCGCTCGGGGCCGTCCACGCCGACGGCACCGCGGTCGGCGCCCGCGGCCATCCCGCCGTCTTCGGCTTCTACGCCAACAAGCAGCTCACCACGGGCGAGGGCGGCATGGTCACCATGGGCTCGGCCGAGCACAAGGCGCGGATCGACTCCGAGCGCAACCAGGGCCGCGCCCCGGACATGGGCTGGCTCGACCACGACCGGCTCGGCTTCAACTACCGCTTGACGGACATCGCCTCCGCGCTCGGCCTCGCGCAGCTCGCCAGGCTCGACGACATGCTGGCGGCGCGTGCCGCGGCGGCCGCCGCCTACCGCGCGGCGCTCGCCGAGCTCGCGTCGGAGGACGGCCTCGCGCTCCCGTGCGAGGACGCCGGGGGAGACGTGCGCGGCTGGTTCGTGTTCGTCGTGCAGCTGCCGGAGGGCCGCGACCGCGACGCGACGATGCTCGCCCTGCGCGCCCACGGCGTGCAGTCGAAGCCGTACCTGCCGGCGATCCACCTGATGTCCTTCTACCGGCGCGCGTTCGGCCACCGCGAGGGCGAGTTCCCCGTCGCCGAGTCGGTCGCCGCCCGCTCGCTGGCGCTGCCGTTCTTCCCGGGCATCCGCGAGGACCAGGTCGAGCGCGTCGCCGACGCGCTCACCGCCGTGCTCAGGACCGCCGCTTGACGTAGCCGACGAAGCCCGAGCCGCCGATGGCGCGCGCGCTGCGCTCGTCCGGCACGGGCCGCAGCCCGCGCTGCTCGAAGCCGCAGCGCTGGTAGAGCGCGCGCGCCGCCCGGTTCTCGATGCCCGTGTCGAGCGCGACGCCGCGCAGCCCGCGCTCCTCCGCCAGCCGGTCGGCCTC
>DATMVH010000382.1:0-11656 GCA_035563395.1 Solirubrobacteraceae bacterium | reverse complement strand
CACGAGCGCGGCGCCGACGAGCGGCGGGACGAGCGCGTAGCCGAGGGCGAGGAGGACGATGTCGCCTCCCGTGCTCCGGCGCGCGACGAAGAACTGGGCGTTGCGGCCGAGCAGGTCGAAGAGCGGCTGCGCGAAGGCGAGCGCCCAGAGCCCGCCGAGATGCAGCGCGGCGCGCCGGAACCCGATCGCCCGCGGCGCGCCGGTCACGCGCGCGGGCGCGCCTCGTAGAGCGTGCGCGTCGCCGAGACCGCGGCGCTGCGGTCGACGGCGAACCGCTCCTCGAGCGCCCGCTCGAACGCCGCGCGGTCGTAGTCCGGGTTGGCGCCGTCCCGCTTGCCGCTCAGCAGCCGCTGCACCATCGGGTCGCTCCGGTCCGGGAACTCGACGACGACCGTCGCGTCGAGCGAGCGCAGCCAATCCAGGAGCTCGCGCACGGGCACGTTGCCGGTGATGCAGACGTGGTGCACCACCGCGAGGCACAGCGCGAGGTCCGGCGTGCCGCGGCGCTCGAGCGACGCCCGCTCGCGCCCGCGCCAGCCGAGGTCGGGCGACGGGTCGGTGACGCTCATCACCAGGGGCAGGACATCAGTGCGGCCCTCGTCGCGGAGGCGACGGTAGAGCTTCTCGACCGTGGCGTGGTCCGCGTCGAGCGCGACCACGACATCGGCGTGCTCGGCGGCGATGCGGGCGTAGGCGCCGTCGTTGCAGCCGACGTCCCAGGCCAGCCCCGAGCGCCGGCGCGCGCACGCCTCGCGCACGAACGCCGCCTTGCGCGCGGCCGCGTCCGCATCGTAGGAGTTGTCCTCCCCGTAGCCCGTCCACGCCGTCTCGCCGGCCTTCCACTCCAGCCCCCGCACGACGCGCTCGAGCTTGCCCATCGTCGCGTCGAGCAGCGCGGTGTTGAAGCCCGCGCGCCGCATCTCCTGCTTGACCTGCCGGCCCTCCACGCCCGCGTAGCGGTCCTCCATCCGCGCGTGGAGCACGACGTTGGCGAGCACCCCCTTGCGGAACCGGTCGCCCGAGCCCGACAGGACCGCGCGCGCCTGGCCCGGCGGGATGCCGTCGAGCGATCCCCGGAGCGCGGCGTGGAACGGCAGGTCCTTGTAGGCCTGCAGCATCAGCGGATACAGGTAGAGCATGCAGAACTGCCGGTATCCGGCCCACGGCTCGCCGGGACGCAGGCGCTCGAAGGAGCCGACGTCGATGAACACCGGCGCGGCGCCGCGCCACTGGACGTTGTAGGGGGACGCGTCCTTGAGCGTCAGCTCCTCCGCGAGGGCGCGGCGGGTGAGCTCGAGTTGCAGGAGCGCCGCGTCCTTGAGCATGGAGAACGGCCACTCGTAGGGGTAGGAGACGAACGGCACGCGCTCGTGCCGCAGGACGCCCGCGGGCTCCGTGGCGAGGAGGTCGGGCACCGCGTCGAGCTCCGCCCGCTCGGTGGCGACCACGCGCCCGTCGGCCTGCAGGTCCTGCCACAGCCGCGATGCCTCCAGCGCGGTCCAGTCCTCCATCGCCGCCGCGCTCAGGACCCGGAAGACGCCGTCCGGCGAGACCAGGACACGGCTGTCCGGGTCGCGGAAGGAGCCCGGTTCGACGCTGCGCTCGGCCGCGAGGTCGGGCCCTCGCGGCGCCATCACCCGTCCTGGTCCGACTCGGCCGACGGAAGCCGGCGGTCGTCGTCTTTACGGAATCGGAACACGTTCGTGAGCCGGCGCCAGTACAACTTCACGGCGACTCCGGCGGCCGCGAGGCCGCCCACGATGAGCTGGACGAGCATGCTGCCCGTGCCGGGATCGAGATAGGCGAGCACGAGCGGCACCCTTCCGCAGATCGGCGGCGAACGCAAGCGCCGTCCGATTCCTTGCGGGTGCGAGGCGCGCTCGCTGACGGTTGCGCTTGCGGCCGCGCGGCGGGGACCTACGCTCCGCGCGGATGGACGCCACCAGGGACCCGTCCGCACGGCTGCCGGGGCTGCGCGTGCTCCACGGCGACGCCGCCGACTACGACGCGCTCGTCGATCGCGCGCGGGATGCGACCTACGTCCTCCTCGGCGAGGCCTCCCACGGGACGGACGAGTTCTACCGCGAGCGCGCGGCGATCACCCGGCGCCTGATCGCCGAGGCCGGCTACACGGCGGTCGCCGTGGAGGCGGACTGGCCGGACGCCTACCGCGTCAACCGCTACGTCCGCGACCGCGGCGCGGACGCGAGCGCCGCCGAGGCGCTGTCCGGCTTCACGCGGTTTCCCACGTGGATGTGGCGCAACACCGTCGTGGAGGAGTTCGTCACGTGGCTCCGCGACCGCAACGCGGAGCGCGAGCCGAGGGCCAAGGCCGGCTTCTACGGCCTCGACCTCTACAGCCTCCACACCTCGATGGCGGCGGTCGTCGCCCATCTCGACGACGTCGATCCGGCCGCCGCCGAGCGGGCGCGGGAGCGCTACGGCTGCTTCGACCACTTCGGCCCCGACCCGCAGGCCTACGCCTACGAGGCCGGCGTGGCGGGCGCCGAGCCGTGCGAGGCGATGGCCGTGGAGCAGCTCGTCGAGCTGCGCGACCGCGCCGCCGGCCACGCCGCCCGGACCGCCGACATCGCGGAGGACGGCCACTTCCCGGCCGAGATGAACGCCCGGCTCGTCGTCAACGCCGAGCGCTACTACCGCGAGATGTTCCGCGGCGGGATCCGCAGCTGGAACCTGCGCGACACGCACATGGCCGAGATGCTCGCGGAGCTCGTGGCCCACCTCGAGCGCACGTGCGGGCCGACGAAGGTCGTCGTGTGGGCGCACAACTCCCACCTCGGCGACGCCCGGGCGACGGAGCTCGGCGACGCGGGGGAGCTCAACCTCGGGCAGCTCGTGCGCGAGCGCGCCGGGAACGCCGCGCTGCTCGTCGGCTTCAGCACCTACGCGGGCACGGTGACCGCCGCGTCGGACTGGGGCGGGCCGGCCCAGCGCAAGCGCGTGCGCGCGGCGCTTCCGGGCAGCTGGGAGGAGCGCTTCCACGAGACCGGCGTCCATCGGTTCCTGATCGCGCCGCGCGCGTGCCACGGCGGCCGGCTGGAGCGCGCCATCGGCGTCATCTACCGCCCGGAGACCGAGCGCGCGTCGCACTACTTCCACGCCCGGATCGCCGACCAGTTCGACGCGCTGATCCACATCGACCGGACAAGCGCGCTCGAGCCGCTCGAGGCCACGAGCGAATGGGAAGCCGGCGAGCTGCCGGAAACCTATCCGTTCACGGTCTGAGCCCGCGGCTACCTGCGGCGGCCGGCCAGCCGCCGCGGCAGCGGCCAGGGCGAGAACGCGTCGACCGCGCCGAAGGCGAACGCCCGCGCCTCGAGCTTGGACACGAGCGCGCGGAGCTCCTGGCGCTCCGTCGCGTCGAGCCGGCGCCCGCGGCGCAGCAGCTCGAAGAGGCGGCGCCGCTCGGCCGGCTGCAGGCGCTGCAGGTGGCGGCGGGCGAGCATGGCGACCTCGATGAGGGCGAGGAACTTGAGCAGGGGCAGGCGGCGGCGGAAGGCTCTGAACACGCCCGCTGGGCTACCCGGAGGGTGCGGCGTGCAGACGTCGGCGGCGGCCGTAGACTCCGCGCGTGCCGTCCGCCGCCCTCGCCGCCGTCCTCGCGGTGCTGCTCGCCGTCCTCGCCGCCGTGCCGGCGCACGCCGCCGAGGAGCTGCGGATCAACCACATCCAGGCGATCGGCTCGCACAACAGCTACCACGTCGAGCCCAACGCCGCGGAGAAGGCCCTGCGCGCCGGATCCGGGCTGACCGACGAGACGACGCTCGAGTACTCCTTCGCGCCGCTCGGCTGGCAGCTCGACCGCCAGGACGTCCGCCACGTGGAGCTCGACCTATGGGCCGACCCGGCCGGCGGGCTGTACGCCGCGCCGCGGCTGCGTGCGCTCGCCGGCCAGGGGCCGTACGCCGCCGAGATGGCGCAGCCCGGGATCAAGGTCCTGCACGTCCAGGACTACGACTACCGCACCACGTGCCTGACCTTCGTCGCGTGCCTGCAGGCCATCCGCGCGTGGTCGGACGGGCACCCGGGCCACGTGCCGGTCGCGATCCAGCTCGAGCTCAAGGACCTCCCGCTGCCGCCGGCGATCCCGGCCGCGGTGCCCGTTCCGTGGACGACCGAGGCGATGGCGGCGGTCGACCGCGAGATCCTCACCGTGTTCCCGCGCCCGCGCATCGTCGCGCCCGACGACGTGCGCGGCCGCCGGGCCACGCTCGAGGCCGCCGTGCTCCGCGACGGGTGGCCGGCGCTCGAGGACAGCCGCGGCAAGGTGCTGTTCCTGCTGGACAACGAGGAGCCGTACCGCTCGCGCTACCTCGCCGGCCATCCGAGCCTGCGCGGCCGCCTGGTGTTCACGAACAGCGTCCCCGGCCGGCCGGATGCCGCGTTCCTGAAGATGAACGACCCGACGGGGGCGAACTTCGAGCTCATCCGCGCGGCGGTCCGCCGCGGCTACGTCGTCCGCACCCGCGCCGACCAGGACACCCGCGAGGCGCGCGCGCCGGACGTGGCCCGTCGCGACCTCGCGCTGGCGAGCGGCGCGCAGTGGGTGAGCACGGACTATCCGGCGCCGGGCATCGCCGCGCGCTTCGGCACGGACTACGCCGTGCGCCTGCCGGGCGACCGGCCGGCCCGCTGCAATCCCGTCGCCGCGCCGCGCTCGTGCCGCAGCGCGGCGCTCGACCGCGGCCGCTGAGCGGTTCGACCGCTGACCGGCGGGGGCCCGGCGCCTCGCGTAGGGTGCCGCCCCAGCGGGAGGCCGCGCGGGATGGGCGCGCGGCGAGGCCACAACCGAAGGGGGAGGGTGTGAGGAGAGGATCGCTCGCGCTGCTGGCGTGTGCGGCGACGTTCGCCGCGGCGCCCGCCGCAGCGCAGGCCCAGGTGCCGGGCAGCTCGGAGCAGTTGCGCAACGGCGTCCGGCTGAACGGCCTCGTCGAGCATCTGCGCAACCTGCAGAGCATCGCGAACCTCAACAACGGCACGCGGGCGACGGGCACGCCGGGCTACGAGGCATCCGTCGACTATGTGATCGCGCGGCTCGAGCGCGCGGGCTACAACGTCCGCACCGAGCCGTTCAACTTCCCGACGTGGCAGGAGAACGCGCCGCCGGCGCTCCAGGCCGCGGGCAGCACCTGGACGCCGGGCACGGCGGCCGACGACGACACGCCGGACGTCGACTTCATCACCTTCGAGTTCTCGGCCGGCGGCGACACGGGGACGGTGCCGGTCGTCCCGGTCACGAACAACGTCGAGCCGCCGACGGAGCAGCCGTCGTCCGCGGCGGGCTGCGCGATCGAGGACTTCCCGGCCGAGACGGAAGGCGCGATCTCGCTGATCCAGCGCGGGACGTGCCCGTTCGTCCAGAAGCTCGCCCTCGCCGCGGAGGCGGGCGCGGTGGGCGTGATCCTCTACAACGAGGGCAACCCCGGGCGCACCAACGCGCTGTTCCGGATCGCGCCGACGGACTACCCGATCCCGGCGGTGCTCTCCTCCTACGCGCTGGCCAAGGCGATCCTCGACGCGCCGGACCCGACGGCGCGGCTCGTCGTCGACGCCACGACGACCCCGCGCTACTTCGACAACGTGATCGCGGAGAGCCGGCGGGGCGACCGGCGCAACAAGGTGCTGCTCGGCGCACACCTCGACTCGGTCCCGGAGGGCCCCGGGATTAACGACAACGGGTCCGGGACGGCCGCGCTGCTCGAGATCGCCGAGACGCTCGCGCGGCAGCGCACGGAGCTCGTCAACCAGGTCGCGTTCGCCTTCTGGGGCGCCGAGGAGCAGGGCCTCATCGGATCCACGTACTTCGTCGAGCAGCTCAGCACGGCGCAGAAGGTGCGGATCATGGCCAACCTCAACTTCGACATGCTCGCGTCGCCCAACTTCGCCCGCTTCGTCTACGACGGCGACCTGTCGGACACGCCCGATCCGGGCGAGGCGGTGTTCGCGCCGGACGCCCGCGCCGGGTCGGCCGCGATCGAGGCGGTCTTCAACGACTACTTCGGCTTCCGGGGCCTCGCGCACGAGCCGACGGCGTTCGACGGGCGCTCGGACTACGGCCCGTTCATCGCCGCCGGCATCCCCGCCGGCGGGCTGTTCTCGGGCGCCGAGGGCGTGAAGACGGAGGAGCAGGTCGCCCTCTACGGCGGCGCGGCGGGATCGTGGTACGACCCCTGCTACCACCAGGCCTGCGACACGCTCAACACCGTGCTCGGCCAGCCGCCGCTCGACGCCGACGGCATGGAGGAGCCGGGCGACGCCGCCCTCATGCACGGCGGGGGCACGACGAGCCTCGACCAGCTCGCCGACGCCGCCGCGCACGCCACGTGGTTCCTCGCCACGCGCGAGAACCCGCTCGGCGCCGCCGGCACGCCCGCGGCCCGGGCGGTCGCCGTGCGGCGCGCGGCGGCCGGGACCGCCGTCGGTCACGCGGAGTATCGCGGGCACGAGCGCGTCGAGCGATAGCGCGCACGGCCGGCCGGGGGCGGCGCGCGTCGCCCCCGGCCGCACGGCCGGTCGCCCTCAGGCGAGGCGCTCGAGCGTGGCCCGCGCGCCGCGCTCGTGCAGCGATGCGAGCGCCGACCGGTAGGCGGCGACGAAGCGCTCGTCGTCCACCAGGTCGCCGAACAGCTCGCGGTTGGCGATGAAGGCGTCCGGGTCCTCGCGGTTGCGCTGCGCGATCGCCATCAGCTCGTCGCGCAGGCGGTCGTTGACGTCGATCGGCCTGCCCTGCTCGTCCGTGCCCTCCGCGTAGCGGGCCCAGCTCGCGACGATCCCGGCCGCGCGCCGGATCTCCCCGCCGCGCTCGAGCTGCGAGCGGATGACGGGCAGGACCCACTTCGGGATCCGGTCGGAGCTCTCCATCGCGAGCCGGGCGATCGTGTCGCGGACCTCCGGATTGGAGAAGCGCTCGATCAGCGTGGCCTTGTAGTCGTCGAGGTCCACGCCCGGCACGGGCGCGAGCGTCGGCGTGGCCTCCTCGTCCATGTAGCCGAGCAGGAAGCGCCGGAAGAGCGCGTCCTGCGCGGCGTCGTGCACGAGCTCGTAGCCGCAGAGGCGGCCGAAGTACGCGATTCCCTGGTGGCTCGCGTTGAGTAGCCGGAGCTTCATCAGCTCGTACGGGACGACGTCCTCGACGATCTGCACGCCGGCGCGCTCGTAGGGCGGCCGGCCGGCCGGGAACGCGTCCTCGAGCACCCACTGCGTGAACGGCTCGCACACGACCGGCCAGGCGTCCTCGATCCCGAACCGCTCGCGCACCTCGGCGCGGTCCGCGTCCGTGGTCTGCGGCGTGATCCGGTCGACCATGGAGTTGGGGAACGCCACCTCGCGCTCCACCCAGTCGCCGAGCTGGGGGTCGCGCAGGCGCGCGAAGGCGGTGAAGACCTGCTTGGACAGGTGGCCGTTGCCCTGCAGGTTGTCGCACGACATGACCGTGAAGGGCGGGATCCCCTCCTCGCGCCGGCGGCGCAGGGCCTCCGTGACGAGGCCGAACGTCGTCGCGGGGACGGCTCCGGGCTCCAGGTCGCGCGCGACCGCCGGATTCGCCGCGTCGAACTCGCCGGACACGGCGTGGATGTTGTACCCGCCCTCCGTCACCGTCAGCGAGACGATCCGCGTCGACGGGTCGGCGAGCTTCGCCAGCACCGCCTCGGGATCGTCCGGGGCGAAGAGGTACTCGACGATCGAGCCGATCACCCGCGGCTCGTAGGTGCCGTCGGGATGCTTGATCACGAGCGTGTAGAGCCCGTCCTGCGCGTCGAGCGCCTTTTTCATGGCGCGGTCGCCGGGCATCACGCCGACGCCGCAGATGCCCCAGTCGAGCGCCTCGCCCTCGTTCATCAGGCGGTCGTGGTACATCGCCTGGTGCGCGCGGTGGAAGCCGCCCACGCCGAAGTGGACGACGCCTGCGCCGACCTCGCTCCGGTCGTAGGCGGGAGTCGCGACGGAATCCCCGAGCGACTCCAGGGCGCGGGCGCTCAGCGGGCTCACCACAGCGTGTACCCCCCGTCGATGACCAGCACGGAGCCGGTCATGAAGGCCGACGCGTCGCTCGCGAGGTAGACGATCGTGGGGCCGAGCTCCTCCGGCGTCGCGTAGCGCTGCATCGGCGCGACGTCGATCCAGTGCGGCTTGAACGCCGGGTCGTCGACGGGCGCCATCTCCGTCTTGACGTAGCCGGGGGCGAGCGCGTTCACGCGCACGCCGTGCGGCGCCCACTCCGCGGCGAGCGACTTGGTGAGCTGGTGGACCGCCGCCTTCGACGCGTTGTAGGCCGGCTGCATCTGCGGCCGGTTGACGATCATCGCCGAGATCGAGCCGATGTTGATGATCGTCCCGCCGCCGCGCGCGATCATGTGGCGGCCGACGGCCTGGGCGCAGTACCAGAGGCCGTGGACGTTGATGTCGAAGACGTCGTGCCACTCCGACTGCGGGACGTCGAGCGCGGGCCGGTGGTAGCAGATGCCCGCGTTGTTGACGAGGATGTCGACCTTTCCGTAGGCGTCGACGACCTGTTCGAGCATCCGGGCGACGCTGTCGGGCGAGCGCACGTCGAGGCCCACGGCCATCGCCTCCCCGCCGGCGGCCTCGATGTCCTGCACCGCCTGGCGCGACAGGCCCTCGTCGCGCGCCGCGAGGGCGACCCTCGCGCCGGCGTCCGCCAGGCTGGCACCGAACGCGCGCCCGAGCCCCCGGTTGCCCCCGGTGACGACCGCGACCCGGCCGCTGAGGTCGAAGGCGTCGAGCACGCGCGGTCGCGGCGCGGCCTGCACGCCGTCGGTCACGGGATGACCATCGGCTTGACCATGTCCGGGTCCTCGCGCGTGGAGCGCAGCGCGGCCTCGGCCTCGTCGAGCCCGAAGCGCCCGGTGACGATCGCGCCGAGGTCGACCCGGCCGGAGGCCACGAGGTCGATCGCGACGGGGTAGGTGTTCGCGTAGCGGAACGTCCCCGTCAGCGTGATCTCGCGGTTCTGGAGGAAGGCGAGCGGGATCGTCGCCTCCTCGCCCGGGCCCATCCCGATCACCACGGCGCGCCCCGCGGGGCGCAGCGCGCGGATGCCGTCCATGAGCGCCGCGGGATGGCCCGAGCACTCGAACAGCACGTCGGCCTCGACGCCGGCGTCCGCGAGCGGCTCGGCGGACACGTCGAGCGCGCGCGTGGCGCCGGTGGCGCGCGCGATCTCGAGGCGGCGCGGCTTGACGTCGGTGATCGTGATCGCCGTCGCGCCCGCCGCCCGCGCCGCCTGCACCGCGAGCAGGCCGATCGGCCCCGCGCCGGTGACGAGCACGTGGTCGCCCGGCCCCACGTCCGCCTTCCGGCACGCCCAGATGCCCACGGACAGCGGCTCGAGGAGCGCGCCCTCCTCGTCGGAGACGCCGTCGGGAAGCGCGAACGCGAAGTCCTCGTGGATGACGACGTAGTTCGCGAACGAACCGTCGATCGGCGGCGTGGCGAAGAACTCGACGTCCGGGCACAGGTTGTAGCGGCCGGCGCGGCACTCGCGGCAGCGCCCGCACGGGACGCCCGGCTCCATGCTCACGCGGTCGCCCACCCGGTGGCGCGTGGCCTCCGGGCCGAGCCCGACGACGACGCCCGCCGACTCGTGGCCGAGGACCATGGGCTGCTCGACGACGAACTCGCCGATGCGGCCGTGCTCGTAGTAGTGGACGTCGGAGCCGCAGACCCCGACGGCCTTGACCTCGACGAGGACCTCCCGGCCCTTCGGCTCCGGCACCGCGACGGGCTCCACGCGCAGGTCTCCTGCGGCGTAGAGGACGGCGGCTCGATTCTCCATGTTCGCTCCTTCCCCTGTGACGGCGCCCGGCGCGGAGGACGGACGCGACCCGGCTCCCCGTTTCACCGCGCGTATTCTCGCAAGGCGGCGAGGTCGCGCACCACGATCCGGCGGCGCTGTGTCTCTACCCAGCCCAGCCGGCGCAGCAGCTGCAGGGCCTTGGCGACCGCCTCGCGCGACGACGCCGTCCACGCCGCGAGCTCCTCCTGCGACAGCGGCAGCGTGATCACCGTGCCCAGCCGGTCGTCCTCGCCGTGGCGGTCGCACAGCTCGACGAGCCGGTGCGCGACGCGCCCGACGACGTCGTAGGCGGCGAACTCCATCCGCTGGCGGTCGGCGGTGCGCAGCCGGTGCGCGAGGCTGCGCAGCAGCGCGAGCGCGGCGTCGGGATGGCCCGCGACGAAGCGCTCGAAGGCGGCACGCGGGATGACGATCGCGCGCACGGGGTCGACGGCCTCGGCGGTCGCGCTGCGGGGCTCGCCGTCCAGCGCCGCGACCTCGCCGAGCAGCTCGCCGGGCGCGCTGAAGCCCAGGATCACCTCCTTGCCCTGCGGACCGACCATGCCGAGCTTCACGCGCCCCTCGACGAGCAGGAGCACCGACCCCGGCTCGTCGCCGTGATGGAAGATCACCACCCCGGCGGCGTAGCGCCGCTCCGTCCCCAGCGCGCGGAGCTCCCGCGCCAGCGGCTCCGGCAGGCCGGCGAACCACGACCCGGGCGCGTGCGCGGGACCGGTCAGCGCGCCGGCGCCCCCACGAGCGGGCCCAGCGTCTCCCCCGCGAGGGCGACGCGCTCGAGGTCGTGGACGTCGGGGATGGAGAGCGTGAGGCCCTCGACCCCGGCGTCGAGGAACGCCTGCGCCTGCTCGGCGACCGCCTCCGGGCCGCCGGCGATCGCCATGCGGGCGCGGTCCTCCGGCAGGCCGGCGGCCTTCGCCGCGTCGAACTTGCGCATCGCCTCCTCGTGCGAGGCGTCGATGTAGAGCCCGGTGATCATCTTCGTCTTCGTGATCTCCGACGAGTCGCGCCCGACGGTCTCGCAGTGGCGCTCGAGGACGCCGAGCAGGTGGCGGACGCGCTCGACGTCGCCGAACAAATTGCACGCGTCGGCGTACTGGGCCACGAGCCGCAGCGTCTTGCGCTCCCCGCTGCCGCCGACCATGATCGGGATGTCGCCGCGCAGCGGCCGCGGGCTGTTGAGCACGTCGTGGGTCCGGTAGTGCGCGCCCTCGACGCTCGACTCCTCCTGCGTGAACATCGCGCGCGCGATGCGCAGCGCCTCCTCGAGCCGCTCGAAGCGCTCCTTCAGCGGCGGGAAGGCGTAGCCGTACGCGTCGTGCTCGTCCTCGTACCAGGCGGCGCCCAGCCCGAGGATCGCCCGGCCGCCCGAGATCACGTCGAGCGTCGTCGTGATCTTGGCGAGCAGGGCGGGGTTGCGGTACGTCACGCCCGCGACCAGGAGGCCGACGGACACCCGCGAGGTCCGGGCGGCGAGCGCGCCGAGGATCGTGTTGCCCTCGAGCATGTAGTTCGTCCGCGGCCCGACGCCCGGGATCTGGTGCAGGTGGTCCATGACGGTGATCGAGCTGAAGCCCGAGTCCTCCGCCGTGCGGACGATCTTGACGAGGTGCTCGAACAGGTCCTCCGGCTCGATGCCGGGGTAGTTGAAGTTCGGCAGGTGGAGCGACAGCGAGATGGGGGCGCGCATGCCGGGCTCCTACCCGCAGCCCCGCGGGACGTGACCGCTTTCGGACGCCCGGCGGCGCGCGCCCGGGCACGGGTACCGGCCCGCCGGCCGACTCGGCCGGCGGCGCTCGGTGCGCATCAGGCAGCCGCGGG
>DATMVH010000381.1:0-5241 GCA_035563395.1 Solirubrobacteraceae bacterium | reverse complement strand
GCCGCCTGCCCGAGCCGGCGCAACGGCGCGCCGGCTCGCGGCCGCGGGCGGTTCGCCTCACGCCCCGGTCGGCGCCTCGGTGCTCTCCTCCGTGCTCTGGTTCTCCGGCACGAACTTGCTCGCCGTGAACGTGGCGCCCTGCGGGTCGGTGATGACCGTCATCCGCACCCACGGCGCATCGAACGGCGGGACGACCACGCGGCCGCCGAGCTCGGCGGCGCGAGCCGCGACCGTGTCGGCATCGTCCACCGCGAAGGTCAGCCCCCAGTGCGGCGTCACGCCGGGCTGGTCGTCCGTGATCGGGATGACGCTCGCCACCACGTCCTCGAAGCGCTCGGGGGCGCCGACCTCGGCCATGCCCTCGCGCCACCCGGGCGTCCGCGCGGCGAGGAAGTCGCCGTAGCCGGCCAGCGCCCACGCGTACCAGCCGCCCAGGTCGAGGAGCTCCCAGCCGAACACCGCGCCGTAGAACGCGGCGGCGCCGTCGAGGTCGCGGGCGTGGAGGTCGTTGAAGTTCAGCGACCCGGGCTCGTTGACGATCGCGGCGCCGCGGTGCGTCCCGGCCTGCCAGGCGCGGAACGTCGCGCCTTCCGGGTCGGCGAAGACGGCCATGCGTCCCGCGTCCGGGACGTCGGCGGGCTCCACCAGCACGCTGCCGCCGGCGGCACGGACCTTGGCGGCGGTCTCGTCGGCGTCCGTCACCCAGACGTACGAGTTCCACGCCGCCGCCGGCGACGCGCCCTCCGGCTCGGTGCCGACCGCTGCGACGTCGCCGCCCCGGAGGCGCGCGACGTGATAGCTCACGGGCGATCCCGGGGGCATCACGTCCTCGAACTCCCACCCGAACAAGCCGCCGTAGAAGGCGACGGCGGCCTCGGGGTCCGGCTGCGTGGTGTCCACCCAGCACGGCACTCCGGGGATGTAGCGATCCTGGCCCTCGCTCATTCGTGCTCCTTCTCGATTGCCGGTCGTGGGCGACTCTAGGCGCCGTCTAGGTCAGGTCCTGTCCTCGATACGGCGGGTCGGCGAAGAGTCGGCGGAGCGTCCGGGAGGGCCGGCCGAAGCCGCGCGAGCAGCACGCGACTCGTCTCGACGGACGACGACGGCGCCGATGGACGGGCCGCCGCGACCGGCCATCTGGGACAATCCGGCCGATGCGGCGCAGCGGGAGGCCGGCCACGATCGCGGACGTCGCCGCGCGGGCCGGCGTCGGTGCGAGCACGGTCTCCCGCGTCCTCAACGGCGGCCAGGTCAGCGGCCCGGCTCGCGCGCGCGTGCTGGCGGCGATGAGCGAGCTCGGGTACCGCCCGCGCGCCAGCGCCCGCTCGCTCGTCACCGGCGCGACGGGCGCCCTCGCGGTGGTGATCCCGTTCTTCACGCACCCGTCCGCCGTCCAGCGCCTGCGCGGCGTGCTGGCGGCCCTCGACGCGACGGACTATGAGCTCGTCCTGTGCAACGTCGCCACGCCGGCGCAGCGCGACGACTATCTCGGGCCGCGCGCGCCGCTGGACCGCAGCGACGGACTGCTCGTCGTGTCGCTCCGGCCCCGCGACGACGAGGTCGAGGCGTTCCTGCGCGGCGGCGCGCCGGTCGTCCTCCTCGACGCCTCCCATCCGCGCCTCCCGAGCCTGCTGAGCGACGACGTCACCGGCGGCCTGCTGGCCACGCGCCACCTCCTCGCGCTCGGCCACGAGCGGATCGCGTTCGTCGGCGACCGCCCCGACCCGGGGTTCGGCTTCATCGCCGGCGACCGGCGGCGCGACGGCTACGGGCGTGCGCTGAGCGAGGCCGGGCTTCCCGTCAGGCCGGAGCTGCAGCGGGAGGGCCCGCACGGCCGGCTCGTGGCCCACCGGCTGACGCGCGAGCTCCTCTCGCTCCCCGAGCCCCCGACGGCGATCTTCGCCGCCTCGGACACGCAGGCCCTCGGCGTGCTCGAGGCCGCCGGGTTCGAGGGCTTCGACGTGCCGGGCGACCTCTCCGTCGTGGGCTTCGACGACCTCGAGGTGGCCCCGTACGTCGGCCTGACGACCGTGCGCCAGCCGCTCGAGGAGAGCGGCGCGCGCGGCATCGAGCGCCTGCTGGCCGCGCTGCACGAGGACGACGCGCATCCCCACGAGGAGCGGCTCGAGCTCGAGCTCGTGGTGCGCCGGACGACGGGGCCGCCGCGCGTCGCGCGCGGGCGGCCGGCCGCGTACGGGTCGGAGCGCGCCCGCCGGACCGCCGGCTGAGGTCGCGCGATGCCCGAGCCGGGCGGCCGCAGCGAGGACGAGCGCTGCGTCGCGTTCCTGCAGTGGGCCCTCCCCCACCTCGGCCTGCAGTGGGCCGGATACCGGAAGGTCCGCCGGCAGGTGTGCCGGCGGCTGCGTCGCCGGCTCCGGGAGCTGGAGGCGCCCGACCTCGACGCCTACCGCGACCACCTCGCCGCGCACCCGGAGGAGTGGGCGGCGCTCGACGCGCTCACGCCGATCACGATCTCCCGCTTCCACCGGGACCGCGGCGTGTTCGAGCGGCTAGAGCGGGACGTCCTGCCGGGGCTCGCGGCGGCGGGCAGGCGGGACCGGGACGTCCTGCGCGCCTGGAGCGCCGGCTGCGCGTCGGGCGAGGAGCCCTACACGCTCGCGTTGCTGTGGAACGAGGCGCTGGCGCGGCGCTTCCCGGCGCTGCGGCTCGAGATCCTCGCCACGGACGTCGAGCCGGCGATGCTGCGGCGGGCACGCGCGGCGACCTATGGCGCGGGCAGCCTCCGCGAGCTGCCGGAGCCGCTGCGCCACCGCGGCTTCACGCCGGCAGGCGCCGGCTGGAGGCTCCGGGCCGAGCACCGCGACCTCGTCACCCTCGCCGAGCACGACCTCCGCGGCCCGGCGCCCGCCGGACCGTTCGACCTCGTCCTCTGCCGCAACGTCGCCTTCACGTACCTCGCCCCCGCGGGCCGGCGAGCGGTGCTCACCGCGCTGACCGGCGCGCTGCGCCCCGGCGGCGCGCTCGTGATCGGCCTCCACGAGTCGCTGCCCGACCCCCACCCCGGCCTCGAGCCGTGGCCGGGCGCCCGCGCCATCCACCGCCGCGTGTGAGCTGAAGTCAGCCGCGCCACCGCCGCGTCTGCCGGTGCGCGCCCAGCCGGCGGCGATGGCCAGGACGGCGGCGGCTACGGCGGCGAGAGGCACGCCGCGGCCCTTTGGGCGACGGCGATCGCCGGGAGGACCACCATGACGGTGCCCCAGACGACGGCGAAGGCGTCACGCCCGCCGCTCGTCGCGCGTGTCCGCCGGCCGCGCCGCAGGAAGGCGAGGAGCGGGAACAGCGCGACGCCCACGACCGTCACGGCGACCGCCTGGATCGGCCACGGCGCCTCCTGGGCGCGGGAGCATGCATCGGCACTGCCGCCGCCCGGCCGAGAGCGACGCCTCGTCCGGCAGCGCGCTCAGGGAATCGGCTCGTCCGGCGGCGCCTCGGACGCCGCCGGCTCGACGGCGAGCAGCCGGTCGCCGTCGCGGCGGAGGCGTCCCTCGCCCACGAGCTCGTCGACGAGCGCCTCGGCGTCCTCGAGCGGAATGCCGATCCGCTGTGCCATCGACTCCACGCCGAGCTCGGGCTGCGGCGAGGCCTTCACGAGCCGCAGCAGCTCGTCGCGGGCGGACGGCCCGCCGGGCTCGCTCATCGCGCGTCGCGTTCGTCATCCGGGCGCACGGCTCCGGCCTTCCCGCCGCGCGACGGCGGCGCTCGCCGTCGTCATCGGGTAGCCCTCGACGGCGCGCGCGCCGCGCTCGCGCGCGAAGCCCACGGCCCCGCGCGCGAGCGCGCGGCTGGCGCCGCGCTTCCGGAACCCCGCGCGCGTGAAGAGGCACGCGACCGCCCAGACGCGGTCGTCCGTCTTGTCCTCGGTACGGCCCGCCCAGGGCACGCGGTTGTTGCGAACGAGGCTCTCGTAGGCGGCGCGCGGCTCGACGGCGCACCACCCCACCGGCTCGCCGTCGAGGTACGCGACGAGGCCGCCGGTGGTCTCCGACCCGGGATGGCCGCACCCCGTCTGCTGCCGGAGCCGGTGCGCGCGCTCTCGGCCGGCAACGCGGCGAAGGACTCCAGCCGCCGCAGCTTGTAGCGCCGGCACCAGCACCGCGACGCCGCTCCGCGGATCCCGAAGATCGCCTGCAGCTCCTTCCACTCGCCTCGTTGGCGGGGACGACCGCGACGACACCCGTCATGCGCGCACGTGTCCGCCGCCGGGGCCCCACGCCGCCACGCCCGCGCCGCCGACGGGATCGCGCGGCGGCGGCGGAAGCGCGGCGATGCGGTCGCGGGCCGCCTGGTCGGCGGCGCGCAGCAGGTCGTAGTCCTCCTGGCCGGCGGGATAGGCGCCCACGACCTGGAAGCCGGCGCGCGCGCCGGCCCGGCGATGGCCGGTCCCGGCCGGCAGCACGAGCACGTCGCCGGCCTCGACGTCGAAGGCCTCGCCCTGCGGTCCGCCCAGCTCGAGGGTCGCGGCGCCGCGGACGACCCCGAGCACCTCGTGGGAGGTCGAGTGGAAGTGGTGGAAGGCGAAGACGCCGTCGACCCACGCCCCGCCCCACCCGTTCCGCGCGAACAGCTCGCGGCAGGCGGCCGCGCCCGAGAGCGCCTCCGCGACGCCGCGGTAGATCAGGACGGGGAAGCGCGGGTGGTTGGGGATCTCCTCGCCCGGCGGCGCGGTCCAGCGCTCGAGGCTCATGCGCCCGCCGCCGGGAGCGGTTCGTAGCAGTCGAACGTCTCGTGCTCGCGGATGCGCCCGTCGACCACGGTCAGCCACGCCGCGATGTGCGCGACGAGCTCGGCGCCGGCGGGCAGCGCGCCGGCGTCGTGACGGATCACGCCGCGCCACGTCGCCCGCACCGCCACCCGGTCGCCCGAGACCACCATCTCGTGGACGTCGATCGCCTGCGCCGCCAGCAGGTGCTTCCCGGCGAGGAAGCCGGCGACCGTGGCGTCGCGGTCGCGCACCGCGCCGCGCGGGGTGATGGCGTTCGGGTGCTCCGTGACGCGGACGGTGGAATCCAGGACCTCGAGCAGCGCGTCCTCCTGCGAGCCGAGGTCGGCCACGATCGCGAAGTACCGCCTGACCACTGCCGCGGGATCGCTCATCTGACGATCCTCGCACGCCCGTACGACGCGCCTCACCTCCGGCGCTCGAGCGGCCGGAGCACGGCGCGGGCGAGGTCGCCGGGCTCGCGGCCGGCGCGCGCGAGGACCGCGCCGGCGGGCGACCAG
>DATMVH010000380.1:0-9362 GCA_035563395.1 Solirubrobacteraceae bacterium | reverse complement strand
CCTCGCGGGTCAACCCGAGCTCGTCCACGAGCAGCGCGCACGCGCGGGCCGGCGGCGACCGCACGCGCGTGGGACTCCGTCTCGCGCACGCTCCAGCCCTCGGCCGCCGCGGCGCGAGCGAGGCGACGGCGCTCGTCGTGGTCGGGGGCCATGAGCAGCGCCCGGCCGTGGCCTTCCGTCAGCGCCCCGTCCTCGAGCAGCGCGAGCGCCTCGTCCGGGAGGTCGAGGAGCCGCAGGAGATTCGACACCGCCACGCGCGAGCGGCCGACCCGGCGGCCGACCTCCTCGCGCGTGAGGCCCAGGTCCTCGACGAGCGCGGCGCAGGCGCGCGCCTCCTCGACGGGGTTGAGGTCCTCGCGCGCCATGTTCTCGACCAGCGCGAGCTCGAGCGAAGCCGCGTCGTCGTCCGGCCGGATCACCGCCGGCAGCGTCTCGAGCCCGGCCAGCTGCGCCGCGCGCCAGCGCCGCTCGCCGGCGATCAGCTCGTAGGAGCCGCCGGGCACGGGCCGCACGAGCACGGGCTGCAGGACGCCCCGCTCCTTGAGCGAGTCCGCGAGGGCGACGAGCGACTCCTCGTCGAACGTGCGCCGGGGCTGGTGCGGGTTCGGCGCGACGAGCTCGACGGGCACCTGGCGGAACTCAGGCGCCTCACCGCCGCCGTTCTCGGTCAGGATGGCCGCCAGGCCCCGCCCCATGCCGCGGGAGCGATCAGCCACGCGACGCCACCTCCTTGGCCAGCTCGAAGTACGCCTCGGCGCCCGCGCAGTGCGGGTCGTGATGGATGACCGGCCGCCCGAAGCTCGGCGCCTCCCCGAGCCGCACGTTGCGCGGGATCACCGTGTCGAAGACGAGCGACGGGAAGTGCCGCCGGACTTCCGCCGCGACGTCCTGTCCGAGCCGCGTGCGCGGGTCGTGCATCGTCAGCAGCATCCCGGCGACGGTGAGCCGGGGATTGAGCTCGCGCTGGATGAGCGAGAGCGTCTCCAGCAGCCCGGCGAGCCCCTCCAGCGCGAAGTACTCCGTCTGGACGGGGACGATCACCCGGTCAGCGGCCACGAGGGCGTTCACGGTCAGCGGGCCGAGCGACGGCGGGCAGTCCAGCAGCACGTAGCCGTAGCGGTCGCGGGCCGGCTCGAGCGCGTCGCGCAGCCGCCGCTCCGAGCCGGCGAGGCGCGGCAGTTCCATCGTCGCGCCCGCGAGATCTGGCGTGGAGGCGAGGAGCGCCAGGCGGTCCACCGCGGTGGACCGGATCGCCTGCTCCATCGGGAGGTCGCCGCTCAGGACGTCGTAGAGCCCGGGTCCCTCGTGCCGGTCCGCCCCGAGGCCCACCGTGGCGTTGCCCTGCGGATCGACGTCGACGAGCAGCGTCTCGTAGCCGGCCTCCGCGATGCACGCGGCGACGTTCACCGCGGTGGTCGTCTTGCCGACGCCGCCCTTCTGGTTCGCGATCGCGTACACGGTGGCCATGTCGGGCGACGACGCTAGCGACGGGATCGGCGGATCCGGCGCCGCGGGCGAGGCCGGCGGACCCGCAGCGCATGCGGTCGGGGCATCGAGACGAAATACGACCTCGTCGTGCCGGACCCTGCCCAATCGGCGCTCGCAAGCCAGGTGGCGGCTGGGGAACGCCGGGGCGCGTGTGCCGAGGCGACGCGTGGCAAGGCGCAGCCGAACGGCGAGGCGGCCTAGCCGGCCTGGCCGCCGAGCGGGCGCTTGACCGCCATCCCCGCCCGCCGCGGGAACCGATCGGGCGTGGGGCCGACCTTCACGAACACGTGCAGGCTGCGGCGCTCCGCCGCGGGATAGGGCGTCACGGCGTGGATCCTTCCCGCCGCGAGGCCCAGCTCGGCCGCCGCCCGGTCGCCCGCCTCCACCTCGGCCCCGGCGGCCGCGCCCTTCCATGCCACCAGCGCCCCGCCGAGGCCCAGCAGCGGCGCGGCGTACTCGCACAGCACCGGCAGCGCCGCGAGCGCCCGCGCGGTCACGAGGTCGTGCGCGCCGAGCCCGGCCGTCCACTCCTCCGCGCGGGCGTGGACGACTTCGGCGTTTCCCAGCCCCGCCGCGGCGATGATGCGCTCGAGGTAGTGGCACTTGCGGCCCGCGCTCTCCACGAGCGCGACGCGCGCGGACGGCAGCGCGGCCGCGAGCGCGAGGCCCGGCCAGCCGGCGCCGGCGCCGAGGTCGGCGATCCGCGTGGCGGCGCGCACTTCGGGCAGCTCCAGCGCGACGAGCGAATCGGCGACGTGCCGGTCGGCGGCTTCGTCCGGATCGCGCACCGTCGTGGGCGCCGTCGCGTCGCTGCCCTGGAGTTCCAGGACCGCGTGCAACGCGGCGGCGCCGGCGGGCGTCAGCCCGAACCGCGATACGACGGCCTCGAGCGCGCTCACGTCGCCCGCGCGTCGCGGGCGGCGACGCGCCGGATGACGTCGGCGTAGCGGTCGGTCATGGCGACGAGCCGGGCATGGGCGTGCGGGTCGAGCTCCGGCGTGAGGTGCCGCTCCAGCACCGGCAGGAGGTCGAGAACGAGCGCCTCGCCGCGCGCCATCCACTGGAAGTAGCTGCGGTCGCCGTGGTGATACGGGCCGTAGAGGCGTGTCCGCGGGAAGCGGGCGTGCAACCACCGCAGCACGCCCTCGCGCCGGACGTGCATGCGCAGCGTGACCTGCGGCTGGCGCCCGTCGCCGCCGAAGTGCCCCTCTCCGACGAGCAGGCCGACCACGATCCCCTCGTCGCGCGCATCCAGGTCCATCGGCGCAGTGTGCCAGTCCTCGCGGCGATCGCTGTTTCACCGGGGTGACGAACGTGAAACGGCCCGGGGTCCGGCTCGCGTGGCCCCCGAGCCGTGTTTCACCGGGGCGTCGCACGTGAAACGCGGTGCCGCGCGATAGGGCCCCGGCTGCAGCCTCGGGCGTGCAACGCGCTGGATGTCACCCGGCGTCCGCCAGAGCGCCTCGAGGTGGATCGGGACGGTGACCTGGAGGTTCACGCGCGCGCAGCGGACCAGCCGGCGCCGCGGCGCGGTGACCACGTCGTGGGTCGCCCGCTGCTCCGCCGCGCCTGCACGATCTCCGTGCCGTCGCGACCGCCGGTGTCGCGCACCTCGTCGGTCGCCGGAAGCGGCCCGCGAGCGGGCACCCGCGGCGGCGCCGACAGGTTGCTCGTCGCGACCGTCGTGTACGAGAAGCCCGTACCCGATGGGGTGGCGGGTTGTAGCCGGATCCCCGGGCGCCGTAGACGCCCGGGAGCTGGTCGTACAGCATCGGCCGGTCCCCGGCGAGCGACGGGCCGCCCGGGTTGAGCGCGGTCTCCCACGAGTCGTCGGAGTCCCACGGCCACGTCACCGACAAGCGCCCGCTCGGGTCGACGGCGGCCGAACAGGACGTCCGCCACCGCGCCGCCGGTCTCCGTCCCGCCCTGCCACGCCATCCGCAGCCCGTTCGCGTCCTCCCCGCGGCCGGGCCCGAGCGGCCGCCCGGCGAGCACCACGACGACGACCGGCTTGGCCGTCGCCTGCACGGCCGCGCAGCGCACGCCGGTCGGGCTCGAGCCGCGGGAGGGGACGGTCGCCGAGGCCCTCCGCGTACGACTTCTCGCCCACGACGACCACGCCGACTTCCGCGTCCGCCATCTCGCTCACGGCATCGGCCTCGCCGGTGGCGGAGACGACCTCGGTCGATGCGCCCACCGCGGCCTGGATGCCCTTCAGGACCGTGACGGCCGGCGGGATCTGGTCCGGCGTCGACGCGCGAGCTGATCGCGCGGCGCGACGAGCGACCCCGGCGAGACACCGCGCCGTTCTGCTCCTGGGCCGAATACCCTGCAACCGGCGCGCGAGTCGGCGCCCCACAGGGCGGGGCCCCGTCCCCGCCGGGCGCTCAGTCCAGCGGAGACACCACGAGGTGGCGGTCGGGCTCGGTGCCCTCGGAGTACGTCTCCACGCCCTCGCGGTCCTTGAGGTACTCGTGCACGACCTTGCGCTCCGTCGCGCTCATGGCGTCGAGCGCCACCGGGCGACGGGTGCGGAGCGCGTCGTCCGCCGCCTCGTCGGCCTGGCGCTCGAGCGCCTGCCGGCGGCGAGCGCGGTACCCGGCCGCGTCCACCTCGACCTTCGGCGGCGGCGTGGACGTGCGCGCGGCGAGCTTGAAGGCGAGGTGCTGGACGGCGTCGATCGTCTGCCCGTGACGCCCGATGAAGAGGCCGAGGTCGTCGCCGTGGAGCACGGCGCGGATCTCGCCCGGCGTCTCCGTGACCTCGACGTCCGCATCCAGCCCGAGCGCCTCGGCGACCGTCGCCAGCAACTCCTCGACCTGCTTCGCCGGTGAGCGCTCGCTCATCGCCGGCGTCCCGAGCGCTTCTTCTTCTTCCGCGGCGGCGCGGGCGGCGGCGCGGTCGGCCGTGCCTTCGCCTTCGGCGCGCCGCCGGACGGCGTGACGAGCTCGCGGTCCTTCGACCGCGATCGCTCCGACGGCCCGGCGGGGGCCGTCTCGCCGCGCGCCTGTCTGAAGAGCTCGCCGAGGCCGGGCGCCGGCTCCGAGCCGGGTGGTCGCAGCGGCCCGAGGCGCTTGCGCACGATCATCTGCTGCACGATCGTCCACAGGTTCGTCGTGATCCAGTAGACGAGCAGGCCCGCCGGGAAGTTGATCACGAAGATCACGAAGATGAACGGCAGCGCGAGGAAGATCATGCGCTGCGTCTTGTCCGTCGTCGTCGACATCAGCAGCGTCGACGCGAGCTGCGAGCCCACGTAGAGCACGATCAGCGTGAGCAGCACCGCGCCCGTGGCCTTGCTCGTCAGGTCCGGGATGAAGAAGAACTCGGCCTCGCCGCCGGGCCCGCACGCCTGCGGGTTCGCAGTGCCGGGCGGGTTGACGTCCGGGCAGATGTCGAGCCGCAGGTCGTTCTGGAGCATGTAGAAGAGCGCCAGGAAGACCGGCAGTTGGGCCAGGAGCGGAAGGCACGAGGCGAACGGGTTCACCTTGTTCTCCCGGTAGAACTTCATCATCTCCTGGTTCAGCCGCTCGCGGTCGTTCGCGTACTTCTTCTGCAGCTCCCGGATCTGCGGCTGGAACCGCGCCATGTTCTGCATGGAGCGGAACTGCTTCAGCGTCAGCGGCAGCAGCGCGGCCCGGACGAGCACCGTGAGCGCGATGATCGCCGTGCCCCAGCCCAGGCCCACGTTGTCGTGGAAGAAGACGAGGATCGCCTCGAAGAAGTCGATCAGCGGCTGGAGCGGGTTCGCGGCGAACGGCGGCACGGTCTCAGGAGTGTGACGGGTCGGCGGGCGGGCGGCGGAAGAGGCGCTGCGCGCTCACGGGGTCATAGCCGCCATGGCTGAACGGATTGCAGCGGAGCAGCCGCCATGCCGCCAGGACGACGCCGCGCAGTATGCCGTAGGACTCGATCGCCTGCAGGGCGTAGGCCGAGCACGTCGGGTGGTACTTGCAGCGGCGCGGCAGCGCCGGGGAGACGAACCGCTGGTACGCCCGCACGGGCGCCACCGCGACGCTGCGGGCTCTCACGCGGCGTCCGCCTCCGGGCGCCCGCCCATCGCCTCGACGAGCTCCGCCAGCGCGCGGCGCACGCCCGGCATCCCCTCGCGCTCGGCGAGGTCGCGCGCCTCGGGACGCGCGACGACGACGTAGTCGGCGCCGGCCGGCAGCCGCGCCGCCTCGGCCCAGAACGCCTCGCGCAGGACCCGCTTGACGCGCGTGCGCTCCACCGCGCCGCCGACGCGCCGCGACACGGAGAGCCCGAGCCGCGGGCCGTCGTCGTCCGGCGCCGTCGCCTCGCGCGGGAACGCGTAGAGCACGAGGAACCGGTTGCCCTTCGACCGCCCCTGGCGGTAGACGCGCTCGAACTCGGCGCTGCGTGAGAGGCGCCGGCGCCTGGGGGGCCGCCCGCCGCTCGCGCGCTCCGTCATCGTCAGACGGTGAGCCGCTTGCGGCCCTTGTCGCGGCGGCGCTTCAGGACCACGCGGCCGGCGCGCGTCGCCATCCGGGCTCGGAAGCCGTGCGTCCGGGCGCGCTTGCGCTTCTTGGGCTGGTAGGTGCGCTTCATGGGCGAAGAGGGTCGGCGCGCCGGTTGCGCGCGGCCGCGACAGGATAGCCGAGGCGCTCCCCGCGACCGCCGTCCACAGCGTCGTGCACACGCCGTCGACACCCGTCGACACGCCGCCCGGCCCCTTTTGTGCGCGTATTGCGAGGGCCGTCCGGAGCGCCGTCCCCGGCCTTCCGGGCCTTTGCTATGTTCGCGGCGCCGGGGCCCCTCGGGTCCCCACCACCATCCCCGCCGCAGCAGCCTCGTCGGCCGAGGAGGCTCGCCGCATCCCGTGTCCGACGACGAGCTTCCATCAGCCTGGCGCCAGGTCCGCACCGAGTTGCGGCGAGCGGTGACCGAGGCCACGTGGCATCAGTGGCTGGAGCCGCTCGAGTTGCGGCTCCTGACGACGGACGCGCTCGTCGTCGGGGCGCCGGACGAGACCCGCGCTTGGGTCGCCGACCACTTCGGCCGCCTGCTCCAGGCGTGCGCCGCGGCCGTGCTCGGCCCGCACGCCCGCGTCGAGCTGGTCGCGGCGGGGGAGCCTGGAGAGCCGCCGGCGACCGCCCCGCGTCACACGGCGACCGGCGGCGCGACCGACGCCGTCAACCCGCGCCACACGTTTGAGCAGTTCGTCATCGGCGACGGCAACCGCCTCGCGCACGCCGCCGCGCTCGCGGTCGCCGAGATGCCGGGACTGGCCTACAACCCGCTCTACATCTGCGGTCCGCCCGGGCTCGGCAAGACGCACCTCCTGCACTCCATCGCGAACTACCTCGGCGCGTGCGGCGACATGACGGTGCGCTACACCACCGCGGAGGCGTTCACGAACCACTTCCTCGCCGCCCTCCACGGCGCGGAGACCGACGCGTTCAAGACCGCCTACCGCGGCGTCGACGTCCTGCTCGTCGACGACGTGCAGTTCCTGCAGGCGAAGGCCCGCACGGAGCAGGAGTTCTTCCACACCTTCAACGCCCTGCACCAGGCCGGCGCGCAGGTCGTGCTGACCTCCGACCGGCTTCCGCGCGACATGAACGCGCTCGAGGACCGGCTCCGCGAGCGCTTCGAGGCCGGGCTCGTCTGCGACGTGCGCGCGCCGGACCGCACCACGCGGCTGACGATCCTCCGCAAGCGCGTGCTGCAGGACGAGCTCCGCGGGGTCGACCCCGAGGCCCTCGAGGCGATCGCCGACCGGGTCACGGACAACGTGCGCGCCCTCGAGGGCGCGCTGATCCGCGTCGTCGCCTTCGCCTCCCTCACCGGCCGCCCCGCGACGGACGGCCTCGCGCGCGAGGTGCTCGACGGCCTCTACCCCGACTCCCGGCCGGCGCGGCCCAGCGTCCGGGCGATCCAGGAGCGCACCGCCGACGCCTTCGGCGTCTCCGTCGAGGCGCTCCTGTCCTCGAGCCGGGCCGGCGCCGTCGCCTGGCCGCGGCAGGTCGCCATGTACCTCGCGCGCGAGCTCACGGACCAGACCCTCCCGGCGATCGGCCGCGCGTTCGGCGGCCGCAACCACACCACGGTGCTGCACGCCTACAAGCGCACGGCCGAGCGGATCGCCGGCGATCCCGACGCCTTCGACGCCGTCCGCAGGCTCACCGAGTCCCTCCGACGGCCCTCGTGACGCCGCCGCGGCTGACAGACTCCAGGGTTCCTGTGCACAGCCCTCGTACCCTCGTCGCTCCGCCTACAGCGCCGATTCGCGCCGCCGTGCACACCATGAACAGCCCTTACGACGGTGACCCTCTCTTGACCATTCATCCTCGCCGATCGGTTCCGCCGACATGAAGATCTCGACTCGCCGCGAGACGCTCCTCGCGCAGCTCCAGACCGTCACGCGCGCCGCGTCGACGCGCAGCGCCGTGCAGGCGCTGTCCGGCGTCCTGCTGCAGGCCCGCGAGGGCGCGATCGAGCTGCGCGCGACGGACATGGAGATCGGGCTCCGGGTGCCGCTGGAGGGGGACATAACGCGGGAGGGGGCCGTCGTGCTCCCGGCCCGGCTCGTGGTCGACGTCGTGCGCGTGCTTCCCGGCGACTCCGTGTCGCTCGAGCTGCGCCCCGCCGAGCAGGACGTCGAACTCGTGGCCGGCGCCGCCACGTTCCACATCCGCACGCTGCGGCTCGAGGACTTCCCGCCGTTCCCGGAGGCGGAGGGCGACGAGCGGGTCGAGGTGCCGGCGGCCGCCTTCGTGGAGACGGTGACGAAGGTGGCGCGGTCGGCATCGCGCGACGAGACCCGCCCGGTGCTCACGGGGATCCTCGTCTCGGCCGCGGGCGAGGAGCTCCGGATGGTGGCCACGGACTCCTACCGGCTGTCGGTCAAGGAGACGCGGCTCGAGGCGCCGCTCGCCGGCGCCTTCGAGGCCAACGTGCCGGCGCGCGCGCTGCAAGAGCTCACGCGGATCGCCGGCCAGGCCGGCGCCGACACGCTGAGCGTGGCGGTGCGCACCAACCAGGTCGTCTTCCAGGCCGGCGGCGTGGTGCTGTCGTCGCGGCTGATCGACGGGCAGTTCCCGAACTACCGCCAGCTCCTGCCCGAGGCCTACGAGCACGAGCTCCGCCTGGACGGCGCGGAGATCACGGACGTCGTGCGGCGCATCTCGCTGCTCGCGCAGAAGAACGCGCCGCTGCGGCTCGCCTTCAACGAGGGGGAGCTGACGGTCTCGGCGCGCACGCCGGACGTCGGCGAGGCGCGGGAGGCGCTGCCGGTGCCCTTCCAGGGCGAGCCGCTGGAGATTGGCTTCAACCCGGAGTTCCTGCGCGACGGGCTCGAGGCCGTCGAGGGCGGCGACCTGATGCTGAAGCTCATCTCGCCGCTGCGGCCCGGGCTCATCCAGTCCGCGGACGAGAGCGGGTTCGTGTACCTGCTCATGCCGATCCGGCTCAACGTGTAGGCGATGCGGGTCACGCAGCTCACGCTGCGAGACTTCCGCACCTATGCGGACGCCGAGGTGCGCCTCGGCCCCGGGCTGACCGTGGTCTCGGGCCGCAACGGCGCCGGCAAGACCAACCTCCTCGAAGCCGTGTACTTCGCCTGCACGGGGCGCTCGTGCCGCACGTCGTCGGAGCGCGAGTGCGTGCGCTTCGGGGCGGCGCTCACGCGGCTGGCGCTGCGCTGCGAGGACGCCGAGGGCGCGCACGAGATCACCGTCGGCTTCCAGCCCGGGGAGCCCAAGCGGCTGCGCGTGGACGGCGCGCCCGTGGACCGGCTGTCCGACGTCGCGGCCCGGCCGCTCGTTTCCGTCTTCCTGCCGGACCGGCTCGAGCTCGTCTCGGGCGCGCCGGGGCTGCGGCGCGCGCACCTCGACCAGGTCGTCGCCGCGCTG
>DATMVH010000379.1:0-3975 GCA_035563395.1 Solirubrobacteraceae bacterium | reverse complement strand
ACCCGCTGCTGGTAGATCCGCTTGGACGCCGTGGGGGCGAGGTGCATGCAGACGGTGGCGCGCGGCGAGTTCCAGCCCTCCGCGAGGAGCTGCGCGTTGACGAGCACGTCGATGGCGCCGCGCTCGTAGCGGGCGAGGATCTGCGCGAGCTCGCGCTTCGGCGTCTCGCCCGACACGGCCTGGGCCTTCAGGCCGACGTCCCGGAACGCCTCGGCGACGTGGTACGCGTGCCGCACGCCCGCGGCGTAGACGACGCCGGGGACCCCGTTGAAGCGGGTCTTGTAGAGATCCGCCACCGCCAGGTTGAACGGCAGCTGGTCCAGCAGCTCGGCCAGGAGCTCCTGGTCGAACTCCGTGTCCACCTCGCCGCGGCGGAGCGGCACCTTGGCGATCGTTCGGACCCCCGGCCCGGGCGGGATGCGCACGCACCGCAGCGGGGCGATGACCCCGCGGCGAGCGGCCTGCGCGAGGTCGAAGCGCGAGGTCTGCGTCGGGAAGAGATCGGTGACGTGGCGGGCGATCAGCGCGCCCGTCGCGGTCATGCCGATGAAGACCGGTCCCGACCAGCTGCGGATGGACGCGGAGGTCTTCTCCCCGAGCGCGGTGTGCGCCTCGTCGCAGATGACGATCGTGTACGCGTCGGAGACGTTGCCCGCGTTGCGGACGAACCACTGGTAGGTCTCGACGGTCACCGGTCCGTCGGCGCGGTCCTCGCCGCGCAGCAGCGGCGGGGCGATCCGCTTCGCGTACCCGCGATCGCGCAGCTCGCCCAGGAACTGGTCGACGAGGTTGCGGCGGTGGGTGAGGATCAGCGTGCCGCCGGTGCGGGACGCCTCGACGAAGCCGAGCGCGGCGACCGTCTTGCCGGCGCCCGTGGCGTGCTCGAACCAGAAGCGCTTCGCCGCGTTCGGGTCCTCCGGCTGCTCCTCGAGCTGCTCCTCCGGCCGCTCGGGTTGCTCCGAGTCGTCCCAGTCGTGCGGCTCCTCCGGCTCGTCGTCGTCCTCGAGCTCCTCCTCGCCCGGGATGCCCGCGGACGCGAGCGGGACGAACTCCTCGAGCAAGGCCGCGCCGTTGGTCTCGGCGTTGCGCTGGGCCTCGGCGAGCAGCGCGGTGAGCGTGCCCGACAGGGCGTCGACCTGGTGGGCGGAGAGGAGCGTGCCGTCGACGAGCCGGGGCTCGTCCTGCGACAGCAGCCGGTCGAGGCCGAGCAGGAGCGACCATCGCTGCCGCCAGGCGACGGACGGCACCGTCGCCCCCGCGTCGAGCTCCGCGAGCGCGGCGTCCAGCGCGCGGCGCCGCGCGGACCCGGACGCCAGCGCGGTGGCGACGTCCTCGCCCTCGAGGACGTACGGCTCACGCGTGAACGCGGCGGCGCGCTCGATGTCGCCGTCCGACGGGATGGGCGCGGCCACGAAGGCCACTGACGTGGTATCGGCCATGCGGCTCGGTGGAATCTCTTCTGGGAGCCACGAACATCTGCTGCGCAGCTCCGCGATTTCGCGAACCAAGACGGAGGCCGGCGTGGTGACACCAGGGGCGGCCTCGCGTTCGGGCTTCTCCGCGAGGACATCAATTGAAGCAGATGCGGATGCGGACCGGCGGCGGACCGGGGGCGGAACGGCGATGTGCCACCGTATGCGCCCGATGCGCCGACTGCTGCTCGTCCTCGGAGTCGTCGTCCTGACCGCGATCCTCGTCGTCGGCCTGCGGCAGGCCGGCGACCGGAGCGGCGACGTGGCGGAGGAGCCGCCGTTCGACCTGCGCGCGGCACGTGCCGAGCTGCGCGGGAGCCCGCCGCCGCTCGCCGCGCTGCACGAGCAGTCCGGCGCGCTGCTCGAGGGCGGCGTCCCCGCCTTCCGGAAGCGCCTGCGGGACCTGCGCGGGCACCCGGTCGTGATCAACAAGTGGGCGTCCTGGTGCGACCCGTGCCGCGCGGAGTTCCCCGCGCTCCAGCGCGTCGCCACCGACCGCGGGCGCGAGGTCGCGTTCCTCGGCCTCAACTCGGGCGACAGCCTCCAGCCGGCCCGGCGCTTCCTCGCGAGCTTCCCGACCCCGTACCCCTCGTACGTCGACCCGGACGAGGACATCGCGCGGGCGCTCGAGGCGCCGGCGAACTACCCCGTGACCGTGTTCCTCGACGCGCGCGGCGAGCCGGCGTTCATCCACCAGGGCGCGTACCGCTCGAGCGCGGACCTCGCGGCGGACATCGACCGCTACCTCGGCGGGGACGGGACGTGACGAACGAGGTCCGGGTCGACCCGCTCACCGGCCTGAAGACGATCATCGCCCCGCAGCGCGCGGGGCGGCCGGGCGACGTCTACACGGTCGACCCGTGCGACCCGATCGACCCGGCGACGGACCCGTTCGCGGAGGGCCACGAGGCGAAGACGCCGCCCGAGGTCCACGCCGTGCGCCCCGGAGGCGGGCCGCCCGACTCCCCGGGCTGGACGGTGCGCGTGGTGCCCAACCTGTATCCCGCCGTCGTCCCGGACGCCGCCGAGCCGGAGCGCGACGCGCAGCCCGACCTCTTCACCGCCCAGCCCGCCGCGGGCGGCCACGAGGTGATCGTCAACGCGCCCGAGTCCGTCGCGTGCCTCGCCGAACTGCCCGCGGAGCGCGTCGCCGGCGCCGTGGAGGCGTGGCGGGCGCGCATGCGCGCGCACGACGGGGCGGCCTACGTGCACCTCCTCGTCAACGAGCGCCGCGAGGCCGGCGCCTCGCTGCCGCACACGCACGCGCAGCTCTACGCGCTCGACTTCGTGCCCGCCGGCGTCGCCCGCGAGCGCGAGCGCTTCGGCGCGCACGCCACGCGGACCATGGGCGGCAACCTGCTCGCCGACCTCGTGCAGGAGGAGGTGCGCCGGCGCGAGCGGCTCGTCGCCGTCGACGACGAGGCGGTCCTGCTCGCCCCGTACGCGTCGCGGCTCCCGTTCCAGCTCATGCTCGCCCCGCGACGGCCGCGCGCGCGCTTCGAGGCCGACGGGCCCTCGGGCGCCGCGCTGCTCCACGACGCGCTCCGGCGGCTGCAGCGCCGCCTCGGCGCCTCGCCGCCGCTGAACCTGTGGGTGCGCACCGCACCGCGCGGTGCCGACTCCTTCTGCTGGCGCATCGACATCATGCCGCGGCTCACGCCGCTCGCCGGCCTGGAGCTGGGAACGGGCCTCAACCTCTGCGTGGTCGCGCCGGAGCAGGCGGCGGCGGAGCTGCGCGAGGCGTAGCCGTGCGCGCGCTCGTCCAGCGCGTCGCCCGTGCCGCGGTGTCCGTCGACGGGTCGACGGTCGCCGCGATCGGGCCGGGGTTGCTCGTGCTGCTCGGCGTCACGCACGAGGACCGGCCGGAGACCGCGGACCGGCTCGCCGGGAAGGTGCGCGCGCTGCGCGTGTTCCCCGACGCGCAGGGGCGGATGAACGAGCCGCTGGGCGACCGCGAGGTCCTCTGCATCTCCCAGTTCACCCTCTACGGCGACGCGCGCCGCGGCAACCGCCCGTCCTACGTGGCCGCCGCCCGCCCGGAGGTGGCCGAGCCGCTGTACGAGCGCTTCCGGGACCGGCTCGGCGCGCAGGGCGGGGTGTTCGGCGCGCACATGGACGTCGCGCTCGTGAACGACGGGCCGGTGACGCTCCTGCTCGAGTCCTGACGGACGAGATGATCATCTAGGGTTCCGCCGATGCCACCGGAACCGCGCTTCGTCTGCCGCTTCGCGGCCGAGCCGCCCCAGGAGCCCCTCCCGGACGGCCGCTGGGCTGAGCGTCTCGGCGAGCAATTCCGCGAGGCGGGCGACGAGCTGGGCGTCGAGCTCGGCGACCTCGTCTTCTACCCCGACCGCACATGGGAGGCGGTCACGTATGTGCCGGTGACGTCGCGCCCGGCGGCGGGCGGCGAGGTGTTCGGCTTCGTGGACTTCTCGCGCGCCGACGAGGACACGCCGGAGCCGCATGACTTCGACGCGGCGGCGGACGTCGCGGACGAGGTCGT
>DATMVH010000378.1:0-4560 GCA_035563395.1 Solirubrobacteraceae bacterium | reverse complement strand
GCGTCGCGGACGGCGCTCACCCGGCCTCCGCCGGCTTGGAGCGGCCGATCCGCAGCCGGCGCCGCAGGCCCCAGACCAGCCTCACGAGCACCGGGGCGCTGACGAAGAGCACGACGAGGCCCTGGATGATCGTGGTCAGGTTCGTCGCCAGCTGCGGGTCGAACACCGCCGGGTCCAGGTTGCGCACGGACGTCCCGTTCAGCAGCGCGGCGAACAGCAGCGCGGACGCCGCCGTGCCGATGGCGGTGTTGCGGCCCAGCAGCGCGACCGCGATGCCCAGGAACCCGTACTCGTTCGTCTGGATGTCGTTCGTGGCGAGCCGGAACTGCCAGCCGAGGATGTCCAGCGCGCCGGCAAGCCCGGCGAACGCGCCGCAGACCGCCATGACCTTGATGTAGTTGCGCGCGACGCTGATGCCGCCGTACTCGGCCGCGTCGGGATTGAAGCCCACGGCGCGGACCTCGTAGCCGGTGACGGACCGGTTGAGAAGCACCCAGAAGACGAGCAGCGCCGCGACGGCGACGAAGAACCCGACGTGGAGGCCCTGCAGCTCCGGGTCGCCCCAGAACACCGGGAGGCGCGCTGACTCGACGATGTCGTTCGAGACGGGGATGGAGCGCTGCGCGTCGTTCTGCAGCGGCCCGCCGAGCGAGAACAGGTAGACGCCGATCCAGATCGCCGTGTAGTTGAGCATGATCGTCGTGATCACCTCGTTGGCGCCGGTCGTCGCCTTGAGGTAGCCGGCGATGCCGGCCCAGAAGGCGCCCGCGAGCGAGGCCAGGACGACCGCGAGGACGATGTGGAGCAGCCCCGGCATGCCCGAGAACGACGACCCCACCCACACCGCGACGACCGTGCCCACCGTGTACTGGCCCTGCCCGCCGATGTTGAACAGGCCCGCGCGGAAGGCGAAGGCGACCGCGAGGCCGACGAGGATCAGCGGCGTGGTCAGCAGCAGCGTCTGCTGGAGGTTGAGCGCCGCGAGCGTCCGGTCCTCCGCGGAGATCCACGGGAAGAACCAGTTCAGCCCGCTCCCGTTGAAGATCGCCGTGTAGGTCTCGAACGGGTCGGCGCCGGTGGCGGCGATCACGAGGCCGGCCACGAAGAAGGCGACGAGGACCGTGACCAGCGGGATGATCAGCCCGCCGCCGCGCAGGTAGCCGGAGAGCCGCGACGCGACGGTGGTCGAGCCGGGGCCCTCGCCGCCGCCGCTCAGCGCCGGGTTCGTCATGCGGCGCCGGCGGCGGCGCGCCGGCCGCCCGTCATGGCGACGCCGATCTCCTCGTCGCTCGCGTCCGGCGGCAGCTCGGCGACGATGCGGCCGTCGTAGATGACCAGCACCCGGTCGGCGAGGGCGCGGATCTCCTCGAGCTCGAGCGACACGAGCAGCACCGCCCGGCCCGCCGCGCGCTGCTCCAGCAGCCGGCGGTGGACGAACTCGATCGCCCCGACGTCGAGCCCGCGCGTCGGCTGCGCGGCCAGCAGCACCTTCGGCTCCTCGGCGATCTCGCGCGCGATCACGCACTTCTGCTGGTTGCCGCCGGACAGCGAGCTCGCGGTCGCGTCCGGGCGCCCGCCGCGCACGTCGTACTCCTCGAGCAGCGGCCGCGCGCGCTCCTTCATGCGCTTGGGCGACAGCAGGCCGAAGCGCGCCTCGCGCTTGTACCCGCGCAGCGCGAGGTTCTCCGCGAGCGTGAAGTCGAGCACCAGGCCCCGGCGATGGCGGTCCTCGGCGATGTGGCCGAGGCCCGCGGCGAGCGCGCCGCGCACCCCCGTGCCGGTGATGTCGCGCCCGGCGACGCGGATCCGCCCGGCCACCGGCTCGCGCAGCCCCGCGATCGCCTCCACGAGCTCGGACTGGCCGTTGCCGTCCACGCCCGCCAGGCCGACGATCTCGCCGCCGCGCACCTCCAGCGACAGGCCGCGCACCGCGGGCAGCTCGCGCTCGTCGAGCACCTCGAGGTCCTCCACCGCGAGCAGCGGGTCGCCGGCGCGACCCGCCTCCTTGTCGAGCCGGAAGAGGACGTCGCGCCCCACCATCAGCTTCGCGAGGCTCGCCTCCGTCGCGCCCTCCGTGTCGACCGTCCCGACCTTCTTGCCGCGGCGCAGCACGGTCACCCGGTCGGCGATCTCGAGCACCTCGCGCAGCTTGTGCGAGATGAAGATGACGGACACGCCCTCGGCGGTGAGCGAGCGCAGCACCTTGAACAGCTCCGCCGTCTCCTGCGCGGTGAGCACGGCCGTCGGCTCGTCGAGGATCAGCACGTCGGCGCCCCGGTGCAGCACGCGCAGGATCTCCACGCGCTGCTGCTGGCCGACGCCGACGTCCTCCACGCGGGCGCGCGGGTCCACGGCGAGGCCGAAGCGCTCCGACAGCTCGCGCACGCGCCGCTCCGCCGCGGTCACGTCGAGCAGCGCGCCCTTGCGCGGCTCGGACGCGAGCACGACGTTCTCGGCCACGGTCATGACCGGGATCAGCATGAAGTGCTGGTGCACCATCCCGATCCGCAGGCCGATCGCCTGGCGCGGCGAGTGGATGGTCACCCGCTCGCCGCGCAGGCGGATCTCGCCCTCGTCGGGCTGGTGGAGCCCGTAGAGGACGTTCATGAGCGTGGACTTGCCTGCCCCGTTCTCCCCCAGCAGGGCGTGCACCTCGCCGCGGCGCAGGTCGAAGTCGACCCGGTCGTTCGCGACCAGCGCGCCGAAGCGCTTGGTGACGCCCTCGAGCTCGAGGGCGAGCGGAGTGGCGCTCAAGGAGCTACTGCACTTCGTTGGGGATGTCCGTCAGCTCGCCGGCGGCGATCTTCTGCTGCTGCTGGTCGACCTGGTCGGTGTACTTCCGGCCCTGCGCGTTGACCTCCCCGTACCCGACGCCCTCGGACTTGACGTCGAAGACCGTGTCCGTCCCGCCCTTGAACCGACCGTTCTGGACGTCCGTGATCGTCTTGAAGACCGCCTCGTCGATCTTCTTGAGCGCCGACGTCATCACGTGGTTGCCGAGGTAGCCCTGGTCGGCGTCGACGCCGATGCCCTGGACGCCCTCCTCCTTCGCCGCGTCGAGCGCGCCGAGGCCGCACTGGCCGGCCACCTGGAAGACGACCTGCGAGCCCTCGCCGATCTGGTTCAGCGCGAGCTCCTTGCACTTGTCCTGCGCGACGAAGTCCTCCGAATAGGCGTTCAGCGTGCGCACCTGCGGGTTCGCGTCCGTCGCGCCCCTCTGGAAGCCGGCGATGTAGGCGTCCACGGGCGGGATCTTCTGGCCGCCGACGGTGGAGACGACCTGCCGGCCGCCCTTGTCCTTGACGTACAGGCCGGCCATGTAGCCGACGAGGTAGCCCGCCTCGTTCTCGCGGAAGAGGAGGCCCTCGACGTTCTTCGGCTTGCTCTTCATCGCCGCCTGGGAGTAGTCGACGATGGCGATGTTCTGCGTCGGGAACGACTTCGCGACGGTCTCCGTCGCCTCCGCCATGAGGAAGCCGACGGCGAGGATCAGGTCGTACTTCTGGCGCGCCAGCGCCGAGAGGTTCGGCACGTAGTCGGCGTTCGACTTGGAGGTGATGACGCGGATCTCCGCGCCGAGCTCCTGCTCCGCGCGCTGCAGGCCCTTGTAGGCCGACGCGTTGAAGGAGCGGTCGTTGAGGCCGCCGATGTCCGTGACCATCCCGATCCGGATGGTCTTCTGCGCCTCCTCGCCGCCCCCCGCGGCGGGCTGGCTGCTCTCGTCGTCACCGCACGCGGCGACGCCGAGGCTCAACGCCAGGACGGCTGCGACGAGCAGTCGCACGAGCTTTCCGTTCACGATCGTCCGATCCCTCCTCAGGAATCCCGAACCCCTTGTCCCAGAAGCGATCAGCCTAGACCACGGTTCGGCGACCGTCGTCCGATATCCGGTCCAGTAGCGCGGCCCGCACGGCGGGCGGAACGAAGGCCGCGCGCACGGCGGTCTCCGTGACCGAGAGGAGCGCCGCGTCGTCGAGGTCCCACTCGCGCGCGGCGACCGCGTACTCGCCGCCGATGCTCGCCCCCCAGTAGGGCGGGTCGTCCGAGCCGAGCGTCACGCGCACCCCGGCGGCGCGCAGGACGGGGAAGGGGTGCTCGGCGTAGCTCGGATAGGCGCCGAGCACGACGTTGGAGGTCGGGCACACCTCGAGCACCGTGCCGCGCTCCGCGAGCTCCGCGACGAGCGTGGGGTCCTCGACGGCGCGGACGCCGTGGCCGAGCCGGGCCACCGGCACGGGCAGGTCGAGCGCCGCGCGGACGCTCGCCGGCCCGGCCCACTCGCCCGCGTGCACCGTGATGCCGAGCCCGGCCTCGTGCGCGATCCGGAACGCGGGCGCGAACGGGCCGGGCGGGTAGCCCGCCTCGTCGCCGGCCAGGTTGAAGCCGACGATGTACGGGTGGCGGTCCTAGGCGTGGCGGCGGGCGATGTCGACGGCCGCCTCCACCCCGAAGTTGCGGATCGCGGTGACGAGCATCCGCGCCTCGATGCCGGTCGCCGCGCGGGCGTCGTCGATCCCGGCCGCGATCCCCGCGTAGTGCGCCGCGTCGGACAGGCCCACG
>DATMVH010000377.1:0-10108 GCA_035563395.1 Solirubrobacteraceae bacterium | reverse complement strand
CTGGAAGCTCGGGCGCCCGTCCTCGAAGGCGACCACCTCGCCGTCGACGATCACCTCGCGGCCGGCCAGCGCCTCCCCCAGCGGGCGCAGCTCGGGATAGCGGCTCGTGACGTCGCGGCCGCTGCGCGCCTGCAGGCGCAGCCGCCCGGCGTCGACGAAGGCGACGGCCCGCACGCCGTCCCACTTGATCTCGTATGCCCACCGGTCGTCGTCCGGCGGCAGCGGGCCCGTCGTCGCGAGCATCGGCTCCAGGCGCTCGGGCATGGGCTCGCGGTCCGGGTCCTCGGCCGGATCCATCCGGTGGATCATCCAGTCGTCCCCGCGCGTGCGGAACAGGACGTGGCGGCCGCGGACGCGCTCCCCGTGGAACGTGACCATCACCTCGTCGTCGCGCCACTTGTGCTCGTCGAAGGTGCCGCGATCCCAGATGGTCATCGTGCCGGCGCCGTACTGGCCGGCGGGGATCTCCCCGTGGAACTCGAGGTACTCGAGCGGATGGTCCTCCGTCCGGACGGCGAGGTTGTTGCGATCGGGGGTGCGGGGGATGCCGCGGGGCACCGCCCACGACGCGAGCACGCCGTCGTGCTCGAGCCGGAGGTCCCAGTGGAGCCGGCGGGCGTGATGCTCCTGGACGACGAAGCGCCGGCGCCCGGCGCCCGCTGCTTGGGCCGCGTCGCCGCTGGGCTCGGGGGTCGCGGCCGCATCACGCTTCTCCCGGTAGCGGCGCAACCGGTCGGGCATCAGGTTCTTCTACCCGATCCGCCCGGTCGCGCAATCGTCAGAAGCGTTAGCCACAGGGCCGGGCAGGGTATCGTCGGCCCCGTATGGATGCTAATCCGATCGTGCTCGACGACGCCGCGGACGGCGTCGTCGTGGTCGTGGTGGAAGGCGAGCACGACATCTACACCGCCCCGACGCTGCGGGAGCGCCTCGACGAGGCGATCGGCCGCGGCGACGGCGTCGTGGTGGACCTCACGGGCGCCACGTTCGTCGACTCCTCCGTGCTCGGAGCGCTGCTCGACGCGCGCCGCCGGGCGCTCGACGCGGGCCAGGGCTTCGTCGTCTGCGTCGGCGACGAGGTCGAGCCGGGCGTCCAGCGCATCCTCGACATCACGGGGCTCGTCCCCGTGCTTCCCGTCGTGAGCGGCCGCGCGGAGGCGATCCGCACGGCGCGTGGATCCAACGGGAGCGGCGGAACGTGACGGCGACGCTTCCGGACGTCCGGATGACGATGCCGGCGCGCGCCGAGGGGGTGGCCGTCGTGCGGCAGGCGCTGGCCGGGATGGCGGACGCGCTCGACTTCGACGCGGCCGTCGTGGCGGACATGAAGATGGCGGTGTCGGAGGCGTGCACCAACGTCGTCGTCCACGACTACGACGACAACGACGTCGGCATCCTCGAGGTCGACATCCGCACGGACGAGGCCGGCCTGACGATCGTCGTGCGCGACCACGGCGCCGGCATCCAGCCGCGCCCGACCCGCCGGGACGTCCCCGCGCTGGGCCTGGGGCTGCCGCTGATCGCCGCGCTGTCGGACGCGTTCGAGCTGCGCGGCAGCGCGGGCGAGGGCACCGAGGTGCGGATGACCTTCCGGTCGGACCGCGCCGGCGATCCGGTCGCGCAGAATCCCGTGCCGGGCACCGTCGGCATCGACGGACGCTGGGATCCGCAGGGCGCGCGGGACCCGTCGAGCGGCGCCTCCTGAGAAGCGGCCCGGTCGCGCCCGGCCCGGCGCCGCCCGGCCGCCCGCCTCGTCCTTCCCTTCCGCCGCGCCGCATGCGAACATACGTTCGCATGACGAGCTCCGGCAGCCCCTACGCGAGGTTCCAGCGCGCGCTCGCCACCGGCAACCTCGCGCTGATCCGCGCGACGGCCGCGGAGCTGCCGAGGATCGGCGTGCCCGAGGCGGCGGCGATCCTGCTGGTCATCCTGCGCGCCGAGCCCGCGCAGTACGAGCGCGCGGCGGTGCGCTGGCTCGGCCGGCTGTGCCTGGAGCGCTCGCCCGTCGGCCTCGCCGACCTCAGCCGCGCGGCGGCCGCGCTCGGCGCCCTGCCCGACCGGCCCGAGGCGGCACGCCCGGCGCTGGCCGACGTCTGCCGCCGCGCGGGCCAGGACCGTGCCGCCGCCGTGTTCCGAGGCTGAATGCGGGGAACTCGGCAGACATGGACGTCGTGGTCACCGTGCGCTACCGCGCGAAGCCGGGCGAAGCGGACACGATCCGCCGCATCTTCCACCTCATGCGCGAGGCGTCCCTGGACGAGCCCGGGTGCCTCGCGTACGAGATCCACGAGGCGGCCGAGGACCAGTCGGTGTTCTTCATCTACGAGCGCTACGCGGACATGGCGGCGTTCCGCGCCCACCAGGAGTCCGAGCACTTCCAGCGCGAGGTGCGCGGGCGCGCCATCGCATTGCTCGACGCGCGGCAGGTCGAGCGCTGGATGCCGCTGGCGTGACGGGCGTGCCGCGGGCGGCGCGGCGGGGTCAGGCGGCTTCCCGCAGCGCGGCGAGCTCGCGCATGCGGCCGAGGCGGCCGAGCGCGCGCGACTCGATCTGGCGCACGCGCTCCGGGGTGATGCCGAGCTGGCGGCCGATCTCGCGCAGCGGCGTCGGCTCGCTGCCCGCGATGCCGTAGCGGAGCTCGACGACCTTGCGCTCGCGGTCGGGCAGCTCCCCGAGCGCCGTCCGCAGCGCCTCCGTCCGCAGCGAGATGTGGACCTCGTCCTCGGGCGCCGGCGCGTCGGAGGCGAGCATGTCCCCGAACGCGGCATCCTCCTCCTCGCCGAGCGGGCGGTCGAGCGAGGTGACGGCGCGCGCCGCGTCGCGCAGCGCCTCGAGCTCGTCGACGCTGAGCTCGGCCTCCGCGGCGAGCTCCTCGTCGGTCGGCGGGCGGTCCAGCTTCACCGCGAGCGTGTTCTCCGCGCGTGCGAGCTTGCGCTGGTTGCGCACGAGGTTGATCGGCAGCTTGATGGTGCGCGCCTTCGCGTCCATCCCGCGCTCCACGGCCTGGCGGATCCACCACGTGGCGTAGGTCGAGAAGCGGTAGCCCTTGCGCCAGTCGAACTTCTCGACGGCGCGGATGAGGCCGAGGATGCCCTCCTGGATGAGGTCGAGCAGCGTGAGCTCGGACCCCTGGTACTTCTTCGCGATCGAGACCACGAGGCGGAGGTTCGCGTTGATCATGCGCTCCTTCGCCGCGAGGTCACCCCGTTCGATCCGCTTCGCGAGGTCGATCTCCTCCGCGGGCGTGAGCAGCCGGTGGCGGCCGATCTCGTTGAGGAAGAGCTGCAGCGCGTCAGTCGTGGCGGACGCGAGCTGGAGGTTGTCGAGCGGCCGCCGCTGCTCGACGTCCCGCCCGCAGTTGTCGCGCAGCTCGATGCCGCGCGCGTCGAGCTGCTCGTAGAGCGCGCCCACGTCGGCGTCGTCGAGGTCGAGCGCCTGCACGAGCTCGTCGACCTCGGAGAGCTCCAGGCATCCGTGCGTCTCCGCGCGGTCCATCAGCGCCGCGAGGGGCCCTCCGGCGGCTGCTTCACCGGTGGTCGACATCAGTGCCTACCTCTCCGGTTCGCCGCACCGATAAACGCGCCCGGGTTTGGCTGCGACGGCGTTGTGGAACGCTTCGGACAGCGACTGGAGGAGTCATGTTCGAACGCTTCAAGCGCGGGGACGACGACGGCGGGGCCGACCGGACCGGAGCCGGTGCGGTGGCCGCCTCGGAGCGCGAGCGCACCACCGGCGACGACGCGGCCGGCGACGGCGGTACCCGCTCGCGCGAGGACCGCTTCGCCCGCGACCGCGACAGGGCCGCCGGCGCGCATTACGGTACGGACGGGAACTCCGACAGCGAGGAGCGGTCCGCGGCCGCCGAGCGCGCGGAGGCCCGTGCGGCCGCCCGGCGCGGCGCGCTCACCGGCGACGCGATGAAGACCGCGCGTGCGCGCCAGCGCGACGAGTTCGGCGGCCTGAACTGGGGCGCGAGCTTCTTCGGCTGGCTCGTCGCCGTCGGCGTCGCGGTGCTCCTCACCGGCCTGCTCGCCGCGGCCGGCGCAGCCGTCGGCCTCACGAGCGCCGACGCGGCGAATCCGGAGTCGATCGGGCTCGGCGGCGGCATCGCGCTGCTCGCCGCGCTCATGCTCGCGTACTTCTGCGGCGGCTACGTCGCGGGGCGGATGTCGCGCTTCGACGGCGCGCGCCAGGGCGTCGGCGTGTGGATCATCGCGCTCGTCGTCACGGTGGCGCTCGCGCTGCTCGCCGTCGTGGCCGGCGACGACTACAACGTCCTCGCGCAGCTGAACCTCCCGTCGCTGCCGGTCGGGGAGAGCGAGCTGCGCTCGGGCGGCTGGATCGTGCTGCTCGCGGTGCTCGCCGGGACGCTGCTCGCCGCGGTGATCGGGGGCAAGGTCGGGGAGCGCTACCACAAGCGCGTGGACCGGGCGGCCTTCGTCGACTGACGGCCGCTGCCTGCGCATCTTTCGCCTGCGCCGCGGGTATGTCGGGCGGTGAGCCGAGGCGGACCGGGATACGGCGCCGAGGTACCCCCACCCGTGACAGGGACTGCACCGGCCGAGCGACGGCCGCGGCGGGACCTTCGCCCCTTGTCTCCGAGGCTTTCCAGGGAGAGGACGACCTTGCCGCACCAGCGTGACCACGACGGGAGCCGTAGATGAGGACGGAGCAGATTCCCCTGCTGCGCGCGGATCCGGACCTCGGCAGCCTCCTCGCCGACACCCGCCGGGCCGAGGCGGAGCGCAAGCTGCTGGTCAGCACCCACCGGCTCGCCGTCGGATCGTGGGACGTGTCGCGCCTGTCCAACGCCAGCGCCGACCACATCGGCCTGCTCGTGCTCGAGGGCGTGATCGCGCGCGAGCTGATCGTCGCCGATCACGTGAGCGCCGAGCTGCTCGGCCCGGGCGACCTGATCCGGCCCTGGCAGGCCGCGTCCAAGACCGGTCTCCTCCCCGTCGACGCCGAGTGGACCGTGCTCTCGCCCACCACGCTCGCCGTGCTCGACCGCCGCTTCGCCGCGGAGATGGCGCAGTGGCCGGAAGTCACCGCCGCCTTGTTCGACCGGCTGTCCGAGCGCTCGCTGCGGCTCGCCACCACGCAGGCCATCTCGCAGCTGACGCGCGTCGACCGCCGCTTGAAGGCGCTCTTCTGGCACCTCGCCGAGCGCTGGGGGCGCGTCGGCGGGGACGGCGTCGTCATCCCGCTGGCGCTCACCCACCGGATCCTCGGGCAGCTCGTCGGCGCCCGCCGCCCGACCGTCTCGACCGCCCTCTCCGAGCTCGCGGAGCGCGACGAGCTCGTGCGCCGCGGCGACGGGTCCTGGCTGCTGCGCGGCGATCCGCCCGACGCCTCGACGCTCGAGCGCTCGACCGCGCGCCAGGCGCGCGTCGGCGACCTCCTGCGGCCCGCGCGCCGCTTCACGCGCGAGCGGGCGCCCGTCCAGGCCGGCTGAGCCGGCGCGCGCGGCGGCCCGGCGGCCGCCGCGCGCCCGCCGGCGGGGCGCGCGGCGCTCAGGTCACGGGTTGCGGGTGCCCACGCCCGTGCGGAACTCACCGGCGCGCAGCGGCCCGCCGGCGCGCGGATCGAGCGGCGGCGTCTCCGTGCCGGCTCCCTCGCGCACCCCTTCGAGCAGCTCCAGCAGCGCCGCGTCGGCGCCGTGCCGCGGCGTCCAGCCGAGCTCCTCGCGGATGCGTCGCGTCGACATGACGGGCACCGCCATGCCCATGTCCAGCCAGCCGGGCGGCGTGGGCTGGAGGTGGGCGCGCCAGGCGAGGTCGGCGGCGGCGCGGACCGCGCGGACCGGCACCGGGACGGTTCGCGCGCCGAGCACGCGGCCGAGCGTCGCCGCGTCGAGCACCGGGTCCGCCGCGACGTTGTACGCCCCGCGCGCCCGCTCGTCGATGGCGGCGAGGCGGTACGCCTCGGCCACGTCGTCGGCGTGCACCGCCTGCACCACGAGCCCGGCGGGGAGCGGCAGGACGGGCAGCAGCCCGGGGCGCACGAGCTTCGACGGCAGCAGCGGGCCGGCGAACAGGCGCCGGATCTCCGACGCCGCGCCGCGCTTGAAGATGAGCGCCGGGCGCAGCCGCACGACCCGCATGTGCGACGCCGAGCCCTCGATCTCGTCGAGCGCCCGCTCGGCGGCGGCCTTGTGGCGCGCGTAGAAGGACGTCGGCGTGCCGTCCGTCGGCCACGTCTCGTCCACCGGCCGGCCGGACGGGCCGCGCGAGTAGGCGCCGATCGACGATGCGTGGACCAGCGCGCCCACGCCCGCCTCGGCGGCGGCCTCGAAGACGCGCCGCGATCCGGTGACGTTGACCGCTTCGAGCGTCGCCTCGTCGCGGGACGGCTGGATGAGCCACGCGAGGTGGATCACGGCGTCCGCGCCGGCGAAGTGGTCCGCGAGCCGCGACGTCACCACGTCGGCCTGCACCCACCGCGTCCGCGGCGCCTCCAGCCGCGGCAGGCGGCGTGCCAGACCGACGATCTCGGTGACCCGCGAGTCCGCCGCGAGGGCGGCGACGACGCTCGTGCCGACGTTGCCCGTGGCGCCGGTGACGACGATGCGCATGCCCTCGCCCTTTCCACGCGCGGCGCACGGCAAACGCGTCGGGCGCCGTTCGCCCCGTGTCCGGCGCGGGTACGTTCAGACGATCGCTCCGACGACCGAAGGAGTCCCGACCATGGCAATAAGGTCCGCTTCCCAGGGCATCCTCTCCGACGAGAAGGCCGAGCAGCGCACCGAGCTCATCGAGCTCCTCAAGAAGGCCTACTGGATGGAGATCGAGACGGTGATCAGCTACATCACCAACTCGGTCAACCCCGACGGCGTCCGCGCGCAGGAGATCGTCGAGTCGCTCCAGGCCGACATCCAGGAGGAGCTCGGCCACGCGCAGCAGTTCGCGACGCGCATCAAGGAGCTCTACGGCGTCGTTCCCGGCTCGATGGAGTTCGCGGCCGAGCAGAGCTACCTGCAGCCGCCCGAGCACCAGACCGACATCGCGCACGTGATCAAGGGCGTGATCGAGGCCGAGACCGGGGCCATCGAGCACTACAACCGGATCATCGAGTTCACCGACGGCCTCGACTACGTCACGCAGGACATGGTCATCGAGATCCTGCGCGACGAGGAGGGCCACCGCCGCTTGTTCGAGGGCTACCTGCGCGAGTACGAGGCCGAGGGCCTCGCCTGACGGGGATCCGCGAGCCGTAGACTCCCGCGCCACGGTGGCGAGGGAGTCTGCGGCAAGAGCGCCGGCGTCCGGCGAAGATCGCTGGTACGAGCCGCTGCTCGACCTCCTGCCCGCCGCGCTGCTGCTCGTCGCGCCGGAGACCGGCCGGGTGCTCTTCGCCAACCAGGCGGCGCACCGGATGGCCGGCGGATCGTTCCCGCTCGCCCGCGCGACGGAGGACCACCCGCGCGTCTACCGCCTGCGCCGCGGCGGCCGGACGCTGCGCCCGGAGGAGTATCCGGCCGCGCGGGCGGCGCGCGGCGAGCGCGTCGAGAACATGCAGCTCGACTGGCCGACGCCGCACGGCACGCGCACCGTGGTCTCGGCGGCCGCCACCATCGACGTCCCCGGCGCCGGGCGCATCACCGCCGTCACCCTCGAGGACGTCACGGACCTCGAGCGAGCGCGCCGGCGCGCCGACGCGCTCGCCGAGGCCGGCGCGGTGCTCGGGACGTCGCTCGACTTCGACGCCACCCTCCACCGCATCGCGCACCTCGCGGTCCCGCGCCTGGCGGACTGGTGCTTCGTCGAGCTCCTCCGCGACGACGGGACGATCGAGCGCGTCGCGATCGCCGCCGGCGACCCGGCGCTGCTGGAGACGGCGCGCGACTACGACCGCCGCTATCCGCTCGACCCGGACTCGCCCGTGGGGTCCCCGAAGGTCATTCGCAGCGGCGAGCCCGAGCTGACGCCGGAGATCCCCGACGCGATGCTCGAGGCCGCCGCCGAGGACGCCGACCACCTGGAGATCCTCCGCGGCCTCGGCTTCCGGTCCTCGATGATCGTCCCCCTGCGCTCCGGCGGCCGTGTCCTCGGCGACATCGCGCTCGTCAGCGCCGCGTCCGGGCGCCGCTTCGGGGAAGGCGACCTCGCGGCCGCGCAGGAGCTCGCCGACCGCTGCGGGCTCTACCTCGAGAACGCGCGGCTGTACCGCGAGCTCCGGCTCGCGCGCGACGAACTCGAGGCCATCCTCGCCGGCATCCCCGACGCGGTCACGGTGCAGGGGCCCGACGGACGGCTCGTCTACGTCAACGACGCCGCGGTGCGACTGCTCGGGCACGCGACGCGCGAGTCGCTGCTCGCCGCCGATCCCCGCAGCCTCGTGCCCAGCGAGCTGCACGACGAGCAGGGGGACACGATCCCGCTCGACCGGCTCCCCGGCCGCCGTGCGCTGGCCGGCGAGGAGCCTCCGCCGATGATCCTCCGCTGGACGCCGGCGCCGTCCGCCCGGCCGCGCTGGTCGCGGCTGCAGGCGCGGCCGCTGCGCGGGCGCGACGGCGCGACGCTCGCGGTGAACGTGATCGAGGACATCACGGAGCTCAAGGAGCGGGAGGCGACGCAGCGCGTGCTGGCCGAGGCGGGACGCGTGCTCGCCGGCTCGCTCGACTACGAGGAGACGCTCCGCCGCGTGGCCCGGATCGCCGTGCCGAGCCTGGCGGACTGGTGCATGGTGGACCTCGTCGAGGACGCCGGGCTGCGGCGTGTGGCGGTCGCACACGCCGATCCGGCCGACGCCGAGCTCGCCGCGGCCATGAAGGGCATCGCGATCGACGGGCGCGGGAAGGCCGGCTCGGCCGCCGCGGTGCGGACGGGGCGGCGCGCCATCTACGAGCACGTCGACGACGCGCTCATCGCCAGCGCCGCGCTCTCCCGCGGCCACCCCGCGGCGGCGCGCCGGGCGGCCATGACCTCGGCCGTCGTCGTGCCGATGACGGTGCGCGGCCAGCGCCTCGGCGCCATCACCTTCGCCACCGGCGACGGCCGCCGGCTCGGGCCGGAGGACGTCGCCGTGCTCGACGAGCTCGCCCGGCGCGCGGCGGTCGCGGTCGACAGCGCACGGGTGCACCGGCAGCGCTCGGAGATCGCGCGCACGCTGCAGGCGTCGCTGCTGCCGCCGGGGCTGCCCGAGATCCCCGGCATCGAGACCGGCGCCCTCTACCGCGCGGCCGGCGGCGGAACCGACGTGGGCGGCGACTTCTACGACGTCTTCTCCATCGCCGAGGACGCCTGGTTCGCGGTCATCGGCGACGTCTGCGGCAAGGGCGCCGAGGCCGCCGCGGTGACGGCGCTCGCCCGCTACACGATCCGGGCGGCCGCGGTCCGGCGCCGGTCGCCGGCGGCGATCCTGCGCTGGCTCAACGACGCGATGCGGCGGCAGGACCTCGGCGGGCGCTTCTGCACCATCGCCTGCGTCCACCTCGACCTCGCGCGCCCGACCATCCGCGCCACCGTGGCCTGCGGCGGGCACCCGCCGCCGCTGCTGCGCCGGGCGTCCGGGGAGATCGCCGAGGTGGGAGTCGCGGGCACGCTGCTCGGGCTGGTCGACGACCCCGTGGTGGAGGACCGCCAGCGCGACCTGCGCGCCGGCGACGCGCTCGTGCTCTACACCGACGGCGTGACCGACGCCGGCGCGCCCGACCGCCTCCTGCGCACGGAGGACCTCGCGGCCGCGCTCACGTCGGGTCCGCGCGAGCCGGCGCAGCGGATCGTCGAGCACCTCGGGGCGGTGGCCGTCGGCAAGGACGGCGCCGCGCCGCGCGACGACATCGCGATCCTGGCGCTCCGCGCGCGCGGCTAGCCGCCGCGCGGACGCCGGGTCAGGCGTCCGGGTCGTCCGTCCCCGCGGCGTCGGGGTTGCCGGTCGCGGTGCCGTCGTCGTTGTCCGGCGCGCGCGACGTCTCGCCGGGACCCGGACGCGCGCTCTCTCGCGCCGCGGACTCGCCGCCCGCCGAGGCGTCGTCCGGCGTGGCCTCGGGCGGCCCTTCCTCGGGATAGCCGGAGTCCGGCTGGTCGAACGTCTCCATGCGGGCGTGCTACCCGCGGAGGTGCGCCCGTAGCCGGGCTCGGAGACCGCCGGCGCGAACGGCGCGCCG
>DATMVH010000376.1:0-5996 GCA_035563395.1 Solirubrobacteraceae bacterium | reverse complement strand
AAGCCGCCGCGCCGCCAGTGCAGGCGCGCGACCTGCTCCGCGGCGTACCGCTCGGGGTGGCAGGCGTGGCCGTCCGCCAGGCGGCGCTGGATCGCGACGCCGCAGCCGTCGCAGACGCGGTAGCCCAGCGGCCCGCTCGGGACGCCCCCGATGTCCGGCTCGTGCATGTCGCCCGGCTACCCCCGGGGGCCGGGCCGCTGTCGAACCCGGTCAACTCCGCGACACGCAGGGCGCACGACGCTCCGGCGTCCAGCGCGTTGACTCGTCGACGGCGCCGAGCACGTCGCCGCGGTCGTAGAAGCCGACGGCGACCAGGTTGGGCGCCGGCGCACGCGCTCGCACGCCGCCGCACGGGCGAGCAGCGCGGCCCGCGCGTTGACGCGGTCGGCGTTGCTCGGCCTGGGCGTGGGATCCGTGTCGATACCGTGGATGAGCAGGAAGAGCGGCGCGTGCGGTGGACCGCGCGCGGCGCGGCAGCCGGCCGCGAGGCGGTCCGGATCGAGCAGGTCGGCGGGCGCGCGGAACATGAACGGCGTCGCCTCGACGAGGCGCTCGTAGGCGAGCTGGTTCCACGGAGTGCCGCCCGCCTCGTTCTCGGCCACGATCAGCAGCCGGCGATCGCGCCCGACCATCTCGCCCAGCGTCGGCCACGGATTCGCGGGGGCGGGCGGCGTGACCCACGAGCCGCGCGAGCCCGGCGCGCTCCACCGCGCCGACGAGGTCCTCGGGCGTGACGTGGTCCTGGTTGACGATCACGAGCCCGTCGGCGGGACGCACGACGAGGAAGGCGCGGACGTCCTCGAGCACGTCGGCGAGCGGCGTCGCCCCGAGCTCGCAGAACGTGTGGCAGAGGAAGAGGCCGCCCTCGCCCTCGCCGCGGAACGCGAGCCGCTCGCGCAGCCGCTTCCCAGCTGCGAGCCCCGCGGTCCCCACCCGGTCGTCCCGCAGGCTCGACGTCAGGTCGGCCGGGCTGCCGAAGACGGTCCGCACCCGCCCGTCGGGCAGCCGCTCGCCGTAGGAGGCTGTCGATCAGCAATGCCCGGATGCCGTCCTCGAGCTGCCGGTCGGTCGGTGCTCGTGGAGGGCGGCCGACCAGCCGGGAAGGGGCACCGAGCGCTCGATCCGGCGGCGGGCCTCGTCGGCGGCCGCCACGATCCGCGCTCGCGACGCGTTGAGCTCCACGCGCGCGTCGACGTTGGCGATCGCCCGGCGCACGAGCTCGGCGAAGGCGCAGAGGCGGCGCTCGGCGTGCGTCGGGAACGAGGCTCCGGCGGACGCGCGACGGCGCCACAGCTCGCCGTCGCCGAGGATCGGCGCCGACACCGACGCGCGGATGCCCAGCCGGCGCGGCTCCGCCGCATGGTCGTCCTCCATCCACGCGTAGCGACGCCCGGCGCCTCGTAGCGTGCCGGTCGGCGTCGAGGTGGCGCGCGATTTCGTGCGTGACGACCGCGAACAGCTCCTCCGGCGCGTGCCCGCGCGCGACCAGCGTGGCGACGCGCCGCACGGTGTCCTGCTCCGCCAGGCGCAGGCGCAGGGCGAGCGCCGGCTGGTCGTTCTCGGCCGCGAGCGCGGCGGTCGCGACCACCGACTCGACGAGCTCGTCGTCCAGCGCCGGGTCGTGCAGGAGCGCGACCCACGCGGCCACGCTTGCGAGCCACGACCGTGACGCCCGCCGCCGACTCGTCCACGGCCATCCGCCGCCCGCTCCGGTCGACCCACGCCTAACCGCCCGCCTCCAGCCCGGGATCGCCGAGCGCGTCGCGAGGCACGGCGCGCAGCTCGTGGCCTCCGGCCGCGAGCGGGTCGCCGGCGTTGTCGGCGCAGGGCCCAAGGACGTGATCGTCCCGCTCCGGGCGCCCGGGGGGAACCGCGCGCGCCCGGGATCTGCGGCTAGGCTCAGCGCGCGATGGCGTCACGCGGCGGCAAGCGGGCGGTGCGGGCGGCCGCCGGCGGCGCGATCGACGCCGCCGCCGTGGCTACCAGGGCGCGCGAGCTGGCGGTCATGGGCTGGGTGCGGCCGACGGGGGAGATCCACGCCGAGGGCGAGCCCGGCGCCGTCGAGGCGCTGCTGGCGTTCGCCGGCGACGACCTCCGCGCCGACCGCGCGCGGGTCGAGGGCCACGAGCAGTTCGCCGTCCGCGGCGTGAGCGCGGGCGTGTTCGTCGTCCAGGAGCATCGCGCCACCGCGCATCACTACGACCTGCGCTTGGAGGTCGACGGGGTCATGCGGTCCTGGGCGGTGCCGAAGGGACCGTCGCTCGATCCCGCGGCCAAGCGCCTCGCCGTGCAGGTCGAGGACCACGGCATGGGCCACAACGACTTCGAGGGCGCGCTCGGCGACGGGGGCGTGATCGTGTGGGACCGCGGCAGCTACGAGCAGGGCGGCCGCGTCGCCTGGCCGGAGGCGCTGGACCGCGGCCATGCCGTGTTCGTCCTGCACGGCGAGAAGCTGCGCGGCGGGTTCGCGCTGCAGCGCACGCGGCCGGGCGCCAAGCCGCAGTGGCTGCTGATCAAGCGCCGCGACGACGAGGCGCGCCCCGGCTCGGACATCGTCGCCGAGCGGCCCGAGTCCGTCGTGAGCGGCCGGACGCTCGCGGAGCTGCTCCGCTGACGGCCTCGGCGCAGGGGCGCCGCCCGATCGCGCGGTCAGGACCGCGGACGGTGCGCGCCGACGCCACGAGCTCCGAGACGCGGACGAGCTTCGCACGCGGGCGGCCGTGCGGCTCGCCGGCCGCCGTCTCGGCCGAGTCGATCGCCTCCCACCCCGCCCGCGTGGCCGCCTCGGGCGCGCGCTCGGCGTAGAGGGCGGCGGCGTCCTGCGGATCGCCGCCGCCGGCTCGTCGAGCAGACCGGCCTCGGCGTCGTGGGGGTCCTTGGCGACCGTGTCGGCGGCGTCCTCCTCGTTCGTGCCGATGACCCCGGACGGACCGCGCTTGATCCTGCCGGCGACGTACTCGCCGCGCTGCGCGTGACCGTCCTCGTCGACCACGCGGCCGCCCTCGTCGCGGATCAAGCCGCGTCGCTCACCGTCCAACGGTTCGTCTCGCGCCCGCCCGTCGCTCGACAGGATCATGCGCGCGCCCTTCTCGCGACCGTGATCGGCAGCTCGGTGTAGAGGCGCAGGTTGCGGATCGGGAGCCGCTCGAGCGGATACCGTGGTCGAGGAAGTCGCCGGGCCCGCACGTCAGCCTGGCCGTGAAGTCGAGGTCCACGCCCTCGTCGCCCGGGAACGTGCTCCGGTCGCCGCAGGGCCGCCTGCACGTCGGCGAACCGGCAGAGCGTCCACGACCCGCGCTCCTCGTCCCCGCGACCGGCGCCCGCTCGAGCACCGCCGCGTACCGCGGATACGGATCCTCCTCCGTCTCCTTCTCGAACGGGTCGTAGACGAGGCGCTCGTGGAGACCGGTGCCCGCAGTCGTCATCTCGAGTCCCCTGTCGGCCGGCGTTCAGCCGGCGGTCCGGGGGCCGGCGGCATAGAAGTCGGGACGCGGGTCGAGCGCCACGTCCATCGCACGGCCGGAGCGCAGCGCCTCCACCGTCGCCTCGGACACCGCGGCGGCGGCATAGCCGTCCCACGCGCTCGCGCCAGTCGCCGTGCCGGCCACCCAGGCCTGCAGCTCGCCGACGTACGCCGCGCCGAACCGCTCCTGGAAGCGGTCGGGCAGCTCGGCCGCCTCGCGGCCGTCGCGACGGACGAGGACGGGCGTCGCCGGGGGAAGCGCGATGGTGCCGAGCTCGCCGACCACCTCGCACCGGATGTCGTAGGCGTAGCGGGCGTTCACGAACGCCTCGACGTCGGCGAGCGCGCCGTCCTCCGTCTCGAAGATCACGAACTGCGGGTCGTGCACTCCGTCGGCGGCGTGGCTCGTCGGCCGGGGCGTGAGGACGGTCGCGCGGACGATCTCCTGGCCGAGCAGCCACCGGACGGCGTCCATCTCGTGCACGACGGTGTCCGTGACGATCATCTCCGAGCCGAAGGACGGCGGCACCACGGGATTGCGGTGCGCGCAGTGCACGAGCAGGGGGCGCCCGACGAGCCCGGCGTCGAGCTTCGCCTTCATGTCGGCGTACCCGGGGTCGAAGCGGCGCATGAACCCGACGTGGACGAGTCGCGACCCCGCGGCAAGCTCCGCGTCGAGCACGCGGCGGGCTGCGTCGCGTGTCTCCGCGAGGGGCTTCTCGCACAGCACCGGCTTCCTCGCCTCGATGCAGGCGACGGCGAACGCCTCGTGCGTCGCCGCGGGGGAGGCGATCACCACGGCCTCGACCCGCTCGTCGTGGATGAGGTCGAACGCGTCGCCGTGCACCGTCTCGATGCCGGCCTCCGCGGCCGCCCGCTCGGCAGCCTCGGGCAGGGCGTCGGAGACGGCGACGACCTCGGCCCCGGAGACGGCGCCGCTGAGCAGACGGACGTGCGTCAGGCCCATGAGGCCCGCGCCGATGACGCCGATCCTGCGGTTCACTCGTTCCCCCCTCGATTCCGGCCCGCCGCGTGCGCCGCATCGTCGCTCATCGCGCGGTCCCCGCGACGCCAGGCTCGCGCGCGACCTCCCAGGCGCCGCTTCTGCTCGAGCGCTCGATCGCGTGCAGCACGTGGCCCGTGGCGACCATCTCGTCCAGGCCCGGGCCGCGCTGCTCCCCGTTCGCGGACGGCGGCGAGGAGTTGCGGGCCTCGATCACGCGCAGGTCGTCCTAGCCCATGGGAATGCCGGCGCCGGGCTGGAAGGCGCCCAACCGCCGTGGCCCGGCCGGCGAGCACCGTGGTGTAGCCGTCGTCCGCGCGGTCGTCGCGCAGCTGCGAGCGCTCGAGCTCGTTCATGCCTCGAGCTCCCACGCCAGCGCTCCCTCGGTGCCGTGCACCTCGAAGCGCAGCCGCACGCGCGGACCGACGACCACGCGGCCCGCCTCGAGCGAGCCCAGCCGGCCGCCGGCGAACTCGACCAGCGCACCGGCCCAGTCCTCGTTCTCGACGTCGACGAGGTCGTTCGTCTCGACGCGGCTGAAGTGCGTGCCGACGCCGACGTCGAGCTTGGCGCGCTTGGGGATCATCGTGGCCGTCCGGCCCGTGAGGCGGTCGATCGGCCCGACGAGGACGTGGGTCGGGTCGACGACGTGCGCCACAGGTCGCCGAGCACGCCGGAGCCCGCGTCCTCGCGGCGGAAGCGCCACGACGCCGCCGAGTCGGGGCGGTTCGCGTAGTCGGCGAGGAAGACGCCGCGGTAGTGGTCGACCTCGCCCGACGGCCCCGGCCGCGATCAGCTCGCAGGCGTGGGCGACGGCCGGCGCGAAGCGGTAGCAGAAGCCGACGGCGTTCACCACGCCGGCCTTGCGACCCGGTCGGCGACCGCGGGCGTCTCCTCGACCCCGCGGCCGACGGGCTTCTCGACCCAGAGGTGCTTGCCCGCCTCCGCGACCGCCGTGGCGATCTCGCGGTGCAGGACGTTCGGCGTCGTGACGCTGATCACGTCGACCGCCGGGTCGTCCACGACGGCGCGCCAGTCCTCCACGGAGCGCTCGAAGGCCATGAGCTCGCATGCCGGCGGCGCTCCGGGTTGACGTCGCAGGCGACGGCGAGCCGCGGCCGGACGCCCAGGTCGGGGAAGTGCTCGAGCGCGCTTGCACGCCGCCGCGTGGACGCGGCCCATCCATCCGATCCCGATGACGCCCATGCCGGTGGTCGTGCCATGTCCCCTCTTCGTCCGGGCGGATGAGGGATCGATCCCACATCGGTGCGGCATGATCGTCGCGGCGGCGTTCCATGTCAACGACGTGCACGCCACATGTGCAGGCACCTGACGCTGCGATCCCCTTCAGCGTGACGTCGCGCATGACGAGGCCGTCGGCGTCCACCGGGACGGGGTGCAGGTACAGCGCCGTCTGGATCACCGTGCCGCCGCCCCGGCCGCGCGACGCAGGCGTCGAGCGCGGGGTGCGATCCCGAGCGCTCGAAGCAGGCGTCGGCGCCGCGGCCGCCGCTCTCGTCCGCGAGGCGC
>DATMVH010000375.1:0-12485 GCA_035563395.1 Solirubrobacteraceae bacterium | reverse complement strand
GCCTGCCGCTCGCCGACGTGCAGGCCACGCCGCCCAGGCGACCGGTGCCGGTCGCTGCCGCGCGCACGCACTCCCACCCGATTCCCAGGTGGATCTCAGGCTCCGCCGCGAGGCTCCGCCGCAACCGATGGATCGCTCAGGGAGGACGGGCATGAAGACGAGACGCGTGGTGGCCGGGGCCGTCGCCGCCGCGGCGCTCGCCGGCGGAACGGCCGGCGCCGTCGCGGCCACGACCGACGAGAAGGCGGCCGAGCAGGCGGTGCTCGGAGACGCCGCGAAACGGCTGGGCGTCACGACCGACGAGCTCCGATCCGCGCTTGCCGCCGCGCAGGACGCGCAACTCGACGCCGCGGTGAAGGCCGGCGACCTCACGCAGGAGCAGGCCGACGCGATCAAGGCGCGCCGGGACGCCGAGGGAACGGTCCTCGGCCTCGGCCGCGGACGCTTCGGCGACCATCACGGCTTCGGCCGCCGGGGCGGCCCGTGGGGCGGGCCGCTCGCGGACGAGATCGCCACCGCGCTCGGGATCAGCCCCGAGCGGCTGTTCGAGCAGCTGCGCAACGGCCGCACGCTCGAGCAGATCGCCACCGCCGAGGGCAAGACGCTCGAGCAGGTCCGGGCAGCGGTGAAGGCCGCCGTGACCGAGCGGCTCGACGCGGCGCTCGTGGCGGGCCGCATCACGCAGGCGCAGTACGACGAGATGGTGGAGCACCTCGGCGAGCACATCGCGCGCCTCGGCGAGGAACCGGCCTTCCGGGGCGGGCGCGGGCGCGGTCCGGGCTTCTGGCCGTAGGCGCGGGCGAGCGGCCGGCGCGCCGGCCGCCCTTCGCCCCGCTAGAAGAGCTGGTTCTCCCCGCCGAAGACCTCGGCCACCGAGTCGTCCGTGAAGATGCGGCGGATCGAGTCGGTCAGCAGGTCGGCGCACGAGAGGACGCGGATGTTCGCCGGCGCGTCCGGCCGCATCGGGATGGTGTCCGTGACCACGACCTCCTCGAACGGCGCGGCCGCGAGGTTCTCCCACGCGTTGCCGGAGAAGACGCCGTGCGTCGCGCAGGCGAACACGCGCCGGGCGCCCTCGTCCTTCACCGTCTCCCCGGCCGCCCGCAGCGTCCCCGCCGTGTCGATCAGGTCGTCCACGATCACGGCGGTCTTGTCCTTGACCTCGCCGATCACGTACGCGATCTCCGCCACCTGCTGCGCGGGCCGCTCCTTGTTGAGGATGGCCAGCTCCGCGCCCACCTTCTCGGCGAACTTCTTCGCCAGCTTCACCCGCCCCGCGTCCGGCGAGACGACCACCAGGTCGTCGAGCCGGAGGTCGCGGAAGTACTGGGTGAGGATGAACATCGCGGTCATGTGGTCGACCGGCTTCTGGAAGAACCCCTGGACCTGCCCGGCGTGGAGGTCCATCGTCAGCACGCGGTCGGCACCCGCGGCCTCGAGCATGTGCGCGACGAGGCGGGCGCTGATCGGTTCGCGCGGCGAGGACTTCTTGTCCTGCCGCGAGTAGCCGTACCACGGCGTCACCGCGATGACGCGATGCGCGGACGCGCCGACCGCCGCATCGATCATCACCATGAGCTCCATCAGCGCGTCGTTCGTGCTGACGCCCGTCTGCGGGTTGCCGCACATGGGCTGGACGATGAACACGTCCGCCCCGCGGATCGACTCCTCGTAGCGGCAATAGACCTCGCCGTTGGAGAAGGTCTTGAGGGTCACGCCGCCCAGATCCACGTTCAGCTTGCCCGCGATCCTGGCCGCGAGGGCCGGGTTCGCACGCCCGGAGAACAGCATCAGGCGCTTGCCGTACTCGAGGTCGATCGAGGTGGCGGAGGCGGCGTGCGGACCCAGCGCGCTCACTCTGCCCGGGAGTGTAGGAGGCACCGGGGACGGCACGCGGCGCGACCCCGCAACGTGCGTCAGCGCGCCGCTCCGCGGCGCTCGGCGACGCGCTCCGCGTATCCCTCGATGTTGCGCTGGCGCTCGCGCGCGATGCCGAGCGCCCCGGCCGGCACGTCCTCCGTGATGACCGAGCCGGCGCCGGTGTAGGCGCCGTCGCCGACGGTGACCGGGGCGACCAGGGAGGTGTGCACGGACAGCCGCACGCCGGCGCCGATCGTCGTCCGGTGCTTGCGGTGCCCGTCGTAGTTCGCGGTGATGGTGCCCGCGCCGATGTTCGACTTCTCGCCGATGTCGGTGTCCCCGATGTACGACAGGTGCGGGACCTTGGTGCCCGGGCCGAGCGTCGAGTTCTTCACCTCCACGAAGGTCCCCGCCTTGGCGCCCTCGCGGAGGTCCGCGCCCGGGCGCAGGTAGGCGAACGGGCCGACGTTCCCGCGGTCCCCGACCGTCGCGCGGTGCAAGTAGGAGTGCACCACGGTCACGCCGTCGCCCAGGACGGAATCGATCACCGTCGTGGCCGGCCCGACCACGGATCGGGCGCCGATGCAGGTGGCGCCGCGCAGGAAGGTCGAGGGCTCCACCACCGTGTCGGGGCCGATCGCGACACTGGCCTCGATCACCGTGCTCGCCGGGTCGACGATGGTCACGCCGGCGCGCTGGTGGGCCTCGTGGATCCGCCGCTGCGCGAGCGCGGTCACGACGGCGAGATCGACGCGGTCGTTGACCCCGAGCGCGAGATCCGGATCGGCCAGCCGATACGCCTGGACCACTGCGCGGGAGGCGCGAAGGATGGGCACGACGTCCGGCAGGTACAGCTCCGCCTGGGCGTTGTCGGCCTCGAGCCGGCCGAGGGAGTCGCGCAGCGCGCGCACGTCGAACGCGTACAGCCCGGCGTTGACCTCGCGGATGCCGAGCTCCTCCGGCGTCGCGTCTCCTGCGACCTTCGTCTCCACGACGCGCTCGACCGAGGCGTCGGCCGCGCGCACCACGCGCCCGTAACCGGTCGGGTCGGCGAGCTCCATCGTCGCCAGCGTCGCCGCGGCGCCGGCGGTCTCGTGCGCCTGCAGGAGCGCGCGGAAGGCATCGGCGGTGATCAGCGGCATGTCGCCGTTGACGACGAGGAGCGTGCCGTCCTCGCCGTCCGCGAGCGCCGCGAGACCGGCGCGCACCGCGTCGCCCGTGCCGAGCGGGCGCTCCTGCACCGCCACCTCGACGTCCTCGGGCAGATGGTCCTGCAGCCGGCGCTGCGGATTGTCCACCACGACCACGCGCGTGGCACCGGCGCCGCGAGCCGCCAGCAGCGGCCACATCAGCATCGGCCGGCCGCAGATGGGGTGCAGGATCTTGGGAACGGATGAGCGCATCCGCGTGCCCTCGCCGGCGGCGAGGATCACGACGGTCGGAGCAGGCGACATGGCGGACCATCGTAGTATCGGGGCGGCGAGGGGACCGAGCCCTTTGGGGGGTCGTCCAATGGCAGGACTCTGGTTTTTGGTGCCAGCTATCCCGGTTCGAGTCCGGGCCCCCCAGTCCGTCCGCCGCTCGTGCGACCATGCGTTCGCATGCCGCGCTGTACCGAGGCCGAGGCGCGTGCCGCGATCGCCGCGTCGCAGACGCTGACGGAGGCGCTCCGCCGGCTCTGGCGTACGGCCGGCGGGGGCAACCATGCCGTGCTGAGGCGGTGGGCGCCGAGCGGGACATCCCGACCGAGCACCTGGATCCGCGCGCGGCCGTGCGCGGCGTGTCGCGCGCTCGGCGGCCGCTGGCGCACGTGATGGTGACGGGATCGGACTACGACCGCTCGAGCCTCAAGCGGCGCCTGTTCGCGGAGGGCCTGAAGGCGCGCCGGCGCGAGCTCTGTGGACAGCACGAGCACTGGCGCGGACGGCGCCTGAGCCTGACACTCGACCACATCACCGGCGTCGCCGACGATCACCGCTGCCTATCTCGGGTCGCGAGTGTCGCCGGCGCTCAGGGAAGCTGTCGTGAGCGTCGCCGACATGTCGCCGAGAGGTCGGTCATGGAAAGCCGCGGCAGCGCGTGGCGAGACTCGGCGCGGGCGGCGGGGCGTCTCATGCACCGTTGGGGTGCGAGGACGGCCCGGCGTCAGGATTCGATGAACTGCTTGATAATTGCGGCGACCATCGCTGGCTCGGTGCGATGGGCGAAGTGGCCGTGCCCTTCGAGGACCTCGATCCGAGCGTCGGGGATGGCGGCCGCCGCCTGGCGCGTCGCGTCGGTCACGACGGGAGGGCTCTCGGAGCCGGTGAGCATGAGTGTCGGAGCGGCGATGCTGTCGAACTGGCCGGGCTTGTAGGTCCAGCCGTCTTCGGCCCGGCATTCCCGTGGCACGGTTGGGACGGTCGCGAGCCGGGCTGCCCACGACATCTTGGGGTTCGAGCGCATGGCCTGGACTTCTTCGTCGGTCATGCCCGCGATGTCGACGAGCACCTCGAGCAGGGCCGCTTCCATCTCGCCCGCGGCCACCTTGTCCTCGATCGAGTCGATCGAGCCGGGCGGATAGGCCAGACCGAGGCTGGGCTCGTAGAGCACGAGGTGGTGGATGTTGGGCGTGAGGGCGGCGCCGCCCATCGCGCAGTTGGCGCCGTAGGAGTGGCCCCAGAGCGCGACCGGCCCGCGGGTGCGCGCGGCGACGGCGTCGGCGACCGCGGCGACGTCCTCGAACTCGCGCTCGATCGAGTATCCCGCCGCGTCGCCGCTGGCGCCGAAGCCTCGGCGATCCATCGAGAAGGTGCGCACACCGCTTCGCAGTTCGTCGACCAAGACCGCGGACGCGGTGTGATCCTGCAGCGAACCGTGGACCATGACGAGCGGGGAGCCCTCGCCCTCGACCCACACCGCGAGGGTTGTTCCATCGGCCGATTGGACTTCGAAGCGGCTCGCTGTCGCGTCGGCGAAGTTCCCCTGGCTCATGGCTGTCCTCTCGTTGCGGCTTCGCTGCTGAGAAGTATCCGCCTTCGGTTCGGTCACGCATCCGGTGTTGTCCCGATCTCGAGGCCTTGACCGAAGCCGGGGCCGACGGGGCCGGCGCGGCATGTGTCAGGTGCCGCGGCCTGGCGCTGCCGACCGTAGGGGAGCGCGAGCTCGGCCTTGAGGTTGGCGTTCTCCTTGCGTAGTCGCTGGTTCTCGGTTCGCAGCGTCTCGACGCGCTGGCGCAGCGACGCCCCGCGGGGGCGCCGGCGAGTGGGGATGCCGTCGGATTCGGCGGGCGGCCGGTCGCGTAGTCGCTCGATCTCGCTTCGGAGTGCAGGCTGGGTGTAGAGCCACTGGCGTGAGACGCCGGCTCGCCGCGCGACTGACTGAAGCTGATCTGCGCGCCGTCGGCGTCGAGGTCGCGCAAGGCCGTTCGGCGCGCTCGACCGTCCGCTGGTGGCGGGCGCCGCGGCCTGGTCGAGCGGTTCGGCTGCCATCGCCGCCCTCGAGCGCGTCGAGGCCGTCGATGATTGCGGATCAGGTTCAGCCGGACGGGGCTCGTTGATCTCGACCAGCCGCTGGCGCCCTTCGACCTCGGCGGCGGCGACCAGCTGTTCGGTGCTGGTCAGCTCGTCGCGGTGGGCGGGCAGGAACTCGGCGGTGGTGAGGAAGCTGTCGCAGGTCAGGCACGCGTTGGGGGTGCGGGCAGGTCTGCTGCAGCGGCAGCCCGCAGTAGCCGTTGGCGAGCGTCTGCTTGGCCCTGGCGAGGTTCTCCAGGGCCCAAGCGGCGTCGGACATCGCCGAGCCGTCTGGGAGCGGCACGAGTTCGCCGGTGATGTTGATCCGCTGCATGAAGCGATCCCACTCGCGGCGCAGCGTCTGGTCCTTGATCGTCGCGTAGCGGGCCGTCATCCCCGCCGAGCCGTGGTCGAGCATCCGCTGCACGACGTCCATCGAGACGTCGTTGTCGATCATCCCGGTGCCGACCGTGTGACGGAACTGGCGCGCCGTGACCCTGACCGGCCGCCCGCCGGCGTCGCGGATGTCCGCAGTCGGCGAGCCACCGTCGCAGGCGGTTGTTGAGCGCGCTCCACAGAAACGGCCGCTGCCCGTCGGGGTTCTGGCGCAGCGCCGGCAGCAGGATCGGCGGCGGCGCGGGGAAGCGCTCGCGCAGGTTCTGCTGCTGGCGGCGGATCTGCGCAACCAGGCGCTCGGAGACCGGGATGACCGCCTCGCGCGAGAGCTTGTGGTTTCGGACGCGCAGGTAGGGGGCGCCGGCCTCGTCGGTGTGATGGGGTCGAACGGCAGCCGCAGGCAGTCGACCGACCGCAGCCCTTTCCACGAGGATCACGACCGCGGTGCGGGTTGTGAGGTCGGGAGCCGATCGAGCGCCTCGTAGCGCTCGAGCTGGCTCATCACAACTCGTCAACGAAGCGCGGCAGCCAGCCACGATCGTGTGGGATCTCGCCGCGGTAGCAGGTCGCGTTGGCCGGCAGCCCGGGCGCCCAGTCGTGCAGCCGGGCGTCGTCGAGAAACACCTTCAGCGCGGTCAGGTGCCCGCTGCGCCGCGACGGCGAGACGGGCAGCGTGTGCACGTGCGCCCGGTAGTCCGCAAGCAGCGCCCGCGCGATGTCGCCCGGAGCGGCAGGCAGCGCGTCGCGGTCGGCCAGCCAGGAGGTGAAGTTCCGCGGCGAGCTGGTCGCCACCGCCACCGGGCCGGGCGACTTGGCCGCGGTGGTGATCCGCCAGAGCGCCCAGCGCTTGGCAAGCGCGCGCAGCCATTCGGGCTCGATGCCGGCGAAGTAGATCCACCGCGCCCGCTGGCGGGCATGGCGGCCCTCGATGTCGACGCGGTCGGTCGGCCAGGTGTCCCACTCCCAGACCTCCCCTCGTGGCGCCCGTCGCGCAGCCGTCCCAGCACGCGGCGGCAGTAGCGCACCCACGCCAGCGGGTTCGCGCGCGTGCCGCGCTGAAGCGCTCCGCGGCCGCCTTTGCCCAGGCGGCGTCGCTGCCGATCAACAGCGAGTCGACCGGCCGCTCGCGCAGCCAGCGCACGACCTGTCCGTAGATCAACGGGGTGATCGCCGCGCCGCGCGCTTGCTGGCGGCACTGCAGCCCGTAGCCGAGCTCGAGCGCGACGAGCGCCCCGACGCCACGCGACTCAAACCGCGGGCGGTCACGCTCGCGCCGGGCCTGCAGGTGCTCGAGATAGGCGTCGAAGTCGACGCCCTGGTGCCAGCGCAGCCAGCGAAAGCTCTTGTGGTGGGCGTCGCAGAGCTCCTTGCCGACGACGGCGCGAAACGCGCACCCGGCGATCGCATCCAGCCGCGCCGGTCCGGGTGGCCGCGGCGCCGACGACGAAGTCCGCGCGCGGCGGGCGGCCCGCTCGACGCCAGTAGCCGTAGTGCGGCCGGCACAGCCCCTGCGTGTGCGCCGAACGCCGGCAACCGGCCGCCGCGCAAGCCGTCGCGGGCCGGGCGCGACGCAAGCTCCGGGCGCCCTCGCGCACCTACTCCTCCTGAGCTGGCTGACCGTCGCGACGCCGCATCACCGCGTGCGCCTGGCAGAGGTAGCCGCCGAATCCCGGAAGCGCGCTGCAGGCCGCGCCCGTCGCAGCCCGGAGCCGCGCACGTCGGGCCGAACAGCACCGGATCGCCCGGCTCGGGCAGGTAGACGTCGACCTGAAACTCCAAGCGCACGCTGGCGCGCAACAGCTGCTCCCAACTCGCCGGGCGCTCCCGCCGGCCGCCCTTCAACGCGACCAGCGCACCGGCGGTCACGTCAGCGCCCCGAGCCGCTCGAGCGCACCGGCGCGCTCGAGCTCGGCGCGCAAGTCTTCCGGCGCGGCATGCGAGTAGATCGCGCTGGTCGTCTGCACCGAGCGATGGCACAGCAGCTCGCTGACGATCTCCACCGGCACCCCGCCCCGCCGCGCGACCGTCGCGTAGGTGTGCCGCAGTTGGTGCGGCGTGAAGTGAAACGCGACCCGCCGGCGCGTCCGGCGCACGATCTCGTCAACGCTCGCGTAGGTCATCGCGTGCCCGACCCGGCCGCCCCACAGGCCCACGAACACGTAGTCCTAGTCCAGCTCGCCGTACTCGACGTGCATGTAGCCCGAGTGCAAGCGCACGAGCTCCGAGGTGATCGGCACCCACCATGGCCGCGCTTGCCGCGCGCGCCTTCGGCGTTGTCCTCGCGGGCGACGATCGCGATCCGCCGCTCCTGCGAGACGACGTCGCGGTGGCGCAAACCGAGCGCCTGACCGATCCGCATCCCCGTCCCCGCCAGCAACGCGAACAGAAACCGGTCGCCGCGTCTGCGCCGACAGGATCGCCGCCACTTACTCAACCGCCAGCGTCCTCGGTAGCCGGCGCTCCCGCCCAGCCGGCCGACCACGCCCGCGCGGCCGCGTCGGCGCGATCCCATGCAGAAACGGCCTGAACGAGCCGCGGCCCATCCGCCGCTCATGGACCAGCACCCGCGCGACCGGCACGCCGTGACGGGGATGGAACTGATAGAAGCCGAACACCACCGTCAAGATCCGGTTGACCGTCGACGCCGCCCGCGCCGGGCGCCCCGTCGCCAGCACCACGACGTTCTCCGCGGCCGAGCGCAGCCTCGCCGTGAACTCCGAGCTGCTCCAGCGCGATCGCGTCCCACGCGCGGCCGCGCGCCTCCACGAACGCCCAGAACGTCTCCAGGTCATGCGCGTAGGCGCGCACCCGCCGGGCGCCAGGACGCGCTGAACCCTCACCCGCCGCACCCCAGCCGGGCCCGAGACGCGCGCCGCGGCCGCTCAGACTGCACTCGCCTACGGCTCGCTCCGTCCGAACGGCCGCGGCCCCCGACATCGACGACATCGAACAGGCCCCCAACGTAAGCGGCGGGCCGGACGGCACCACCCACGGCAAGACGACATCAACGACGCGGTACTTGCGACTGCAGAGAACGCCCGGAGAGCCTGCGGATCGTCTGCCCGAACTGCGCCGCGACGCTGGACACGCACTGCGCCCCAACCTCCCGCGACCGGCACGCCGGCGCTGCGGCGCGCGCCTGCGCTCGAGCGCGCGCCGGTACTGCTCCAGGCGTGCTGGCGGGCGTCGGACGAGGCGGCGGAGTCGCGGGCGTCGCGCCGCGTCGTCGAGCGCCCGGGTCACGACCAGCTCCTCGCCGCGCTCGCCGGGGCGAGTCATGCCGCGGTCGCCCGGCGCTACGGGGTCTCGCCCGCCACGATCTACGGGTGGGTCAGGCGCGGCGCGGCGCAACGCCCCGACGCGCCGGCCGCGCCGTCGCCGGACCCCGCTAGATTGCCGCCGGCATGCGCCTCCGGTTCGCCGCCGCCGCGTTGGCGGTTCTCCTGTCCCTCGCGGAGCCGGCGGCGGCCGCCGACCCGATCATGCCGCTGAGCGAGGTCCGCTCGGGGATGCAGTGCACCGGGCTGTCGGTGGTCCAGGGGACGGAGATCTCGAGCTTCTCCGTCGAGGTGCTGGACGTCGTCGACGGCGAGCCGACCGCCGGCGGGCCGCGCATCCTCGTCCGCGCGTCCGGGCCGGCGGTCGACGACACGGGCATCGGCCCCGGGTTCTCCGGCTCGCCGATCCTCTGTCCCGGCGCCGACGGCGCCCCGCGCAACATCGGCGCGATCTCGGAGGGCCTCGGCGAGTTCGGGGGCAAGGTGGTGCTCGCGACGCCGATCGAGGCGGTCCTCGGCAACCCGGTCGATCCTCCGGTGGCACGCCGGGGAGGCGGTCGCGCGGCCGACCGGCGCATCCTCGCCCGCGCCCGTCCGCTCACCGCGCCGCTCACCATCTCGGGGTTGAGCCCCGCACTCGGCGCACGGCTGCAGCAGGCGGCGGCCCAGCGCGGGCGCGTCGTGCTCGCGGCGCCCGCCGGCCCGCTCGGGTCCTTCCCGCCGCAGGAGCTCCGCCCCGGGGCCGCGCTCGGCGTGAGCTACGCCTCGGGCGACGTCCGCCTCGGCGCGGTCGGGACCGTCGCCTACACGGACGGCGCCTCCGTGTGGGGCTTCGGCCACTTCTTCGAAGGCCTCGGGCGGCGCTCGCTGTTCCTCCAGGACGCCTACGTCTATCGCGTCGTCCCCAACCCGGTCGCCATCCCCGGGTCCGCGGACACGTACAAGCTGGCCGCGACGGGACATGACCTCGGCACGCTGACCAACGACGCGCCCGACGCGGTTGTGGGGCGCGTCGGCGCGCTGCCGGTGCGGATCCCCGTGCGCGTCCGCGCGACGGATCTCGACCGCGACGTCACACGCACCGTGAGCAGCGACGTCGCCGACGAGACCGCCGTCGACCAGCCGTCGGGCACGTCCGCGATCTCGCTGATCGCCCCGCTCGCGGTCCTCGACGCCTCCGCCGCCGTGCTGCGCGGCGCACCCGCGCGACTCACGGGGAACGCCTGCGTCGAGATCGGCGTCCGGCAACTGGCGGACCCGATGCGGTTCTGCAAGCGCTACGTGACCGAGGCGACGGATCTCACGGCCGGTGGGGATCCCGTCGCCAGCCTGCTCGCGTCGGACGTCCTGGCGGCGATCTCGTACATCGACGCCTATCGGCTCGGTCCGGTGCACGTGACGGGGATCTCCGCGCGCCTGTCCACCGCGCGAGGCGAGCGCCTCACCTACCTCCGCGGCGTCCGCCTGCCGGAACGCGTTCGCGCCGGGAGCCGTGTGCGCGCCACGCTCCTGCTGCGCCACGTGCGCGGACCGGCGGAGCGCCGGCGCGTGACGCTGCGACTGCCCGCCGACCTCGAGCCGGGGCCGCGCCGCCTGCACCTCACCGGCACCGGCCCCGACTTCGGCGTCGACTTCCTCGGCGACCTCCTCGGCATCTTCGGCGAGGACCCGACCGGCGCGGGGCCCGGGATGCCGAGCCTCCAGCGGGTTGCGAAGGCGGTGGAGCGCATCGGCGGCTACGACGGGCTCCGGATCCGCGGCGGCGCGGCCCCCGGCGGGGAAGGCCGACGCGCCGGCCGCCCGGCCTACCGCGCCCCGGACGTCCGCATCGCCGGCCGGGCGTCGACGCGCGTGCGCGTGGTGGGCTGATGGTCAGGCGCCGGCGAGCGCCGCCCGCAGCTCGGGGGCGAGCAGCGGATCGGCGAGGAACGCCGCGGCGTCGGCGGGCGTGGCGAGCTCCCGCTCGTGGCGCAGGAGGCCTACCTCGTCGCCCCTGGTGCGCGCAGTCTCGAGCGCACGCGGCAGCCCGGCCGGGCCCTCGGGCAGCGAGAGCAGGTCGGTCGCGCGGTCCGGCACCGCCACCAGGTAGGCGCCGCCATCCAGCGCCGGGCCGAAGACGGCACGGGCGCCCGCCCGGAGGTCGGAGTACGCGGCGGCCGCGTGCCCGCGGCCGAGCCGCGGCCATGCCGCACCCGCGACCACCAGCGGTCCCTCCCCCACGGCGGTCGCGGCCTCCCGGACCAGCCCGGTGCGTCGCGGTCCCGCCTCCGCCGCGACGACGCGGACACCGCGCGGCACGATTTCCGCGAGCGCGTCGGCCGGGCCGCCGGCCACGGCGAGGACCGTGCGGCCCGGCGCCGCGGCCGTCGCCCAAGCGAGCGCCCGCGCGATCAGCAGGCGCTGCAGGCGCACACGCGCGTCAGCATCGAGGAGCGCCGCGAGGCCCGGAAGGCATCCGGGCAGCGGCGGGTCGGCGACCACGATGGCGTTCACGCGTCATGGAACCGGTACACGACGCCGGGCGGCGCCGGAGTGGCGGCGTCGAGCACCGGAACCACCGCGCGGAACAGTGCCCCGAAGGCATCGGTGCTCGCGGCGATGAGCTCGAGCAGGCGCGCGACCGGGGTGGGCTCGTCCTGCACGCCGTTCGCGTAGTCGGTCGCGTACCCCACGAGCGCGAACGGGAGCTCGGCCTCGCCGGCCAGCACGGTCTCCGGACCGGCGGTCTGCGACACGGCGGTCACGCCCGCCGCCGCGAGTCCGCGGATCTCCGCGCGGGTGTTGAAGCGCGGGCCGTCGACGTGGCCGTAGCAGCCGCCGTCGCGGATCTCGAGTCCCGCCGCCGCCGCACCGTCGAGGACGGCGGCGCGGACGCCGCTCGAGAACGGGTCCTCGTAGATCCAGTGACCGCGCCGGGGGTCGCCGGCCTTGGCGAAGAACGTGCACAGGGACCCATCGGGCAGCCGGTTCGCGGGGAAGTGCAGGTCGTCGAAGCAGATCAGCGAGCCGAGCGGGACATCGGGGTCGACCGCGCCGCAGACGGTGACGGCGAGGACGGCCTCGGTGCCGAGCTGCGACAGGGCCGCGATGTTCGCGCGGTGCGACACGTGGTTCGAGAGGCGCACGTGGCCCGCACCGTGCCGCGATACGTGGAGGACGTCGACGTCGCCCAGCCGCCCCTGCGACACGAGGGCGTCGCCCCAGGCCGTCGCGACGGGCTCCGGATCGTCCCCGGCGAAGCCCGGGACGGCATGCGTGCCCGAGCCGGTGATGATGCCGAGGGCCATCGCGCGCGAATGCTACGCAAGCCGGGGCGCGCGGCCGGCGCTGGCGCGGCCGGTGGTGCGGGCCGTGCGGAGGGCTCGCGTCGAGCGCGCGGGCGGGCACGTGACGCTGGGCGGGCCGCGGCCGAGGGGCGACGCAGCGCGGCCGCGATGCGCCGCCGCGAACGACGTCGCAC